>DASSSG010000146.1:0-3971 GCA_035708545.1 Bryobacteraceae bacterium
GCACCAGCACCGCAGCGAATACACCCGGGCGTGTGAAACCGGTTCTCCTGGCGTGACACAGCACCGCAAGTGGCAGCACCATCAGAAACGTCCAGTGCACCAGCGCACCTGCCGAGTGCCGTCCGAACGCGTACGCAAACAGGAACAACAGCTCCAGACCGAGTGGAAGATTGGCGTACATATTCTCGGTCCAGGGCACAAAACCGCGTTCGCGGTAATAACGCGCAACCACGCCCAGGTGATACGACATTCCGTCCGCACTGTGCTCGGGCGCCATCGCGTAGATGAAGTAGATGCACCCAAAGATCGCGTACACCGCGACAAACAGAATCTGCCAGGCACGCGGAAGTGCCGCCGCCGGTGGACCGGCCTGCCGCCATGCGCGCGTGTACAGACATACCGCGACAACCAGCACGCCCACAGCTACGAAAACGCCTTTGTAGACGAGGTGCGCGGCGGCCATGGCAAACACGAGGAGGCTCAGTACGGCCGCGCCGCACAGATAGGCGACGACATAGTGCTCGAGCCGGTGCAGCCGCACGCGCAAGCCGCGCAACAGCAACAGGCCTGATGAGACTGACGTCAGCGCCGTGAGCAGCAGCCCAAGCAGAATATAGCGAGGCGGCATCTACTCGGTGAATCCGATGCTCGTGAGAATGAATCCCAGCTGAACATCACCATCCGCTTCGGTCCAGAGCTTGTCAATCTCCATCGTGACCGTATTATCGTCGCCTGAGCGCAGCCAGCCCGCCGGGATCGGCTTTTCGAGCCGGTGGGGCCCCGGCCTGGCGAGAGTGAAGGTCTCGAGCGTGTGGCCATTAATGGCTACGGTGATTGCGACCGGACCGGTATCCCGGAACGTGATCCCGGGAACCGCGACCTCAGCGGTGAATTTCAGCCCGTGATCTTTGGGCGCCGCAAGCCTCACCGTTGGCTGTTTCAGTGTCCACCGCCACGCGCCGCCTTCGAGAGCCGGCCTGATGTCTTTTACGAAATGCAGCGGAGCGGCCGCGTCGCTCATCGCGATGAAGGACTTGAACTCAGGCGGCTCCTCGAAGGTAAGGGGCTGCCGCTGCTCAGGAGGAGCGTAGCTGTCCGGATATCGTTTGCAGCCGGCGATAACGGCCAGCAGCACGACGGAGCACGCAATCTCAGATCGCATCCGAAATGCTGGTGAAGTTGAAGTCGGACGCGCGCATGGCGGGCGCAATCATGCCGGAGCCCTCACCGCCACGGCAGCGCACGGGGCGCCCGAGCTGCTTCACGTTCTGCAGCAGCCGGAACGCGCTTTCGTTGAAACGCATGTTAACTACGGGCTGCGTAACCTTGCCATTCTCAATCAGGAACAGCCCGTCGCGGGTAAGGCCGGTCTGCTGACCCGTACGCGGATTCACGGGACGTATATACCAGAAGCGCGTCACCAGCAGACCGCGCTTTGTGGCGGCGATGAGATTGTCCACGTTTGCGTTGCCGCCTTCGAGAAACAGAAACGCCGGTGTGGGAGTTGGCTCGCGGCCATTTTTCTTCCCCCAGTAGCGGTCGTACCAGAGTTCACGAACCACGCCTTTGTCGATCCAGGTGACTCGCCGGTTTGGTATGCCGGCGGCTGACCAGAGCATGCCTGGGTACCGCGCGTCAAAGGGATCGCTTCGGAGCGTCACCAGCTCCGGAAACATCTTCTCACCAAGCACGCTGCCCCCGCCCGTCCTGGCGAATGGGGAGCGGCCTTCTTCAGCGGCTCGCGCCTGCATCTGAAACAATCCGAAACGGTCGAGCAGATCGGAAACAGCAGTGGGTTCGAGCACGACTTCATATCTGCCAGGCTCCAGCCGCACTGGTTTCATCCAGCGCAGACACTTCTCGGACGCGCGATCGCCCACTTCGCCGCCACGGATGTCGGCGATCCGAGAAGACGGCTTCGAAGCCCAGCCCGAGCTCGCCCCGTCCGGACGGCGGATGGTAGTGCTGAGTGCCGCGTCCGCCGACGTGCGATAGCCGAAGTTCCCGGCCTTGTTCGCGATGACCGAGACTGCCGCGGTCCGGGACATCAGGCCCGCCGCCACCAGCTTGTCTTTTGCCGCACGTTTGATGACGGCGCGCACACGCTCGACCAGAACCGGCCCGCGCGCGTTTGCGGTTGCTTCATCAGGCGGCGGAAGCTCGGCGTAGTTCTGCGGCCCCAGCGGCTCGACATGCTCCTGATTGACCGGCGAAATCATCGCGATATGCTCGCTCTGCGCTACAGCCGCTTTGAGCGATGATTCGTCAGAGTCGGAGACCTGGACGGTTCCGGTTCGCGCGTCACGCGTGGACGAGATCGTGATCTCGCGGTCAACTGCGAGTCCTGAGGTCGTAACAGCGTTATTGGCGAAGCGGATGTGTGCGCGTTCGGTCTCCGCGATCGAGATGCTGCAGTCTTCGAACTTTGAAAACGAAAGAATTCTCTCGGTGAGCTTCCGTGCCTGTTCCCTGGTCAGCATGGCTCAATCCGTCAGAATCACATTGATGCCGCGGAACCGCGCCGGCGAGCAGCCGTGGCTCACCGAATTCGACTGTCCCGGCTCGCCCTTGCCGTCATTGGTTGCTCCGAAAAGCTGCCAGTAACTCGCGCCCGCGATCCCGTCGCAGGCCTGCCAGAAGTCGGTCGTGCGGGACTGGTATGCGACACGCGACAGCATGCCGCGTCGCTTTCCGCCTTTGATTTCCCAGAACGCGTCACCGCCGAACTGGAAGTTGTACCGCTGCTGGTCGATGGAGAAGCTTCCGTTGCCGTCGATCAGGATGCCGTCTTCGACGCCGGAGATCAGATCGTCAATGGTCGTGCCCGCGTTTCCCGGTTCCAGTGAAACGTTCGGCATGCGCTGGAACGGCACGCTCGACCAGGAATCGGCGTGGCAGCAGCCGCGCGATTCTTTTTCGCCGATGAGGTGCGCCTGATCGCGAATCGTCTGATATCCGACGAACACTCCTTTGGTGATAATGGGGAACTTCGTCGTCCTGACTCCGTCGTCATCGTATGCAATACTGGCGAGCCCGCGTGGCGTGGTGCGGTCGCCGTATATATTGACGATGTCGCTGCCGACGCGCTGTTTGCCGAGCTTGTCGATGGTCAGGAAACTCGTGCCGGTGTAGTTGGCTTCATAACCAAGCGCGCGGTCGAGTTCCGTGGGATGGCCGATGCTTTCATGAATCGTAAGCCAGAGGTGGCTGGGGAGCAGCACGAGGTCCTTACGGCCGGGCTTCACCGGGGGTGCAGCGATGTGCTCCATCACTTCTTCGCGGATGCGGCGGGCGTTCTCTGCAAAGTTCATCTGCGGGACGAACTCGTACCCACCGGTCACCGGCTGCAGCGTCCAGTTCCGGGTTTTCGAAAGACCTTTGCTGATGTCGATCGCGTTGGCGCTGAGTGTCCCGATGGTAAACATTACGAGTTGCTGGATCGACGAACCGTCGGTCGAGGCGAAGTACTTGTCCTCGGAGCGGAAGCGGAAATGCGCCTGCGAGCTGAACACGCCCTTGCCGGTCTTTACATCCGCGGCGGCGGAACGCAGGATTTCGAGTTTCTCGTTGAGGGGAATGTCAAACGGGTTCTTCTCATGCGGAGTCTGACACCGGTCGCGATACGCCCGTACCGGCGCAAGCTGCACCGGGCGGGCTCGCAACGAAGCGTTCGCGCGTGCCACGGATACCGCTTCGCCAGTGACCCGCGCAATTTCGGCCGGAGTAACGACGGGCGATGCTGCAAATCCCCACGCGCCATCGGCGATCACGCGCACACCAAATCCGAAGCTTCCGCTGTCGGACACTGCCGGCACCTCGAGCGTCCGACTCGTACCACGCTCCGGATTCATGCGAACGGCAAGATTCTGATCGCGGTAACGACTGATCCGTATATCGCAGTAACTGGCCTTCAGCCTGCGGGCTTCACGCAACGCGACATCGCCGAGCTTTTCCAGCGCGGCAGAAGGCTG
>DASSSG010000147.1:0-8794 GCA_035708545.1 Bryobacteraceae bacterium
CCAGAACTTCTCCCGGCTGAAAAGACCGTAGGTCTGCACTACACGCGATATCGAAAATGTTTCATTGATTCGGCGATACTTACGCCGCGCCCGGTGCCGATTTGGCGGCGATTCTCAGTCCGGCTGCGAAGGTTGGGTTAGGAAGCGATCGCTGACAGCGAGATTCCAGACGAGCCAACTCGCCAGTTTCGTGTTCGCTCCCAGATCGAAGTTGAAGCGGTATTCTCCTGTATTGCTCAGATTCGGGAAGAAACGCGCGTTCTGATACAGTGCCGTCACTGCCGACATCCTGTAGGTGAGATCGTCCCCGAAGTATGCCTCGCCCGAATTCCGGGTGAAAGCAGCCGCTGGCGCGGGAGGCGAAAAGCGCTCGCGGTTCCAGGCGCCGCCGCCGAGCAGATCGAGACGGCCATTCTCCCCTTTCCACGCGATGGCGCCAAGACCTCCGCCAAAAACCACGCGCAGGTCGAGATTCTGGAAGCGATCGTATTCGTAATCGTTCAAGCCACTGACGAACAAGCGTGGCGAAAGATTATGGCTGTAGCCCCATCCCCCACGGATCGCCTGAGCCGTATTCGCCGAAATGCCGCCAACCACGGCTGAAGCGAGTATCGCGTTGAAGTATACCGTCGTTTTATCGGAGCTGGTGACCCTTGCCGCGGTGAACGATGTGGTCAGGGTTCGTGTCCTGGCATTACCCTGAGTCCCGGCAAAGCCGAGGGTGGCGGCACCAGCCCATAGTTCTCCCAATCCAGGCGCGAGTAGCCGCTCGTAGGCGCGTTGTTCGATGGCGTCACGCATGCCAGTGATCTCAGCCAGGGCAACTTCCCGTCTTACCCCCGCGGCCTCGATCTCGACCCGTTCACCGCGCGTGGTTAGTTTGCCCCGGACCGTCTCGCCCGTCGACAGCACCACATTGACAGGCTGCTCGGAGCTGACAGTTTGCACCTAGGTCCCACGGAATAGTGACCAGGCCAAAGACATCGCTCCTCATGATCACCGTCTTTGCATCCTTCTTCACGATGCTGCCGGTGATGCGATCGCCGTTCCTGACCGTTACCTGGTCAGCGGGAGCGGGCATAACAGCGGCAATAATCATCGCGATGGCCAGCTCAAGCACATTGTGCCGCATTGCGAATTGTCTGAACTCTCTAAGCACTGGCGTCCTCATGAGCGGTGAACTGCTTGGAGTCTATATGCTCCCGAGGTGTGCACGGCGGCTCGATAGCGGCCGAGATCTCTTGCGGACGGCGAACGCATGACGCTGGTCTTATCGCTGCGGCGGTGACATAATGACGGCGCAATCGGCCCTGGGAACGAGTGCGGGAGCATAGTTCATGTCGCACCGCAGGAGAGCCGGTGGAGTCGAGATGTTCGGCAGCGCGGCCTGTTCGGCGTAACGTTCATGTTTTCATGATCATGATGACGGACCTGCTCGAAAATCCGGTGCGCGGCACCGGTCCTCCTGTCGTGGGTGGCCGACGCAGCAGCTGTGGCTGTTCCGGGCGGGGCCTCTCGCAGGAGCCGTCTTCGATGGAATCGCATATCCGGCGCCCGCGGCTCGCCCGCAGCCGAGGCAGCAGCTACCGGTGCTTGCGCAAGACAATCGCCTGTGTCCCGGCACTGCTCTCACTGCTCCTCGTCCACGCTGCAGCGCCGGGGCAGACCCCGTTCACGCTGAGCGAGAAAGACGAGATCGAGCTGGGCCGCCATGCCGCGGGCGAGATCGAAAAGGAGATTCGGCTCATCGACGATCCGGAGATCACAAAGTACATCAGGAATCTCGGTGAAGCGCTCGTCAACAGATCGAGCCGCAAAGGGATCGCATATGCCTTCAAGGTGGTCAACAGTCCGGAGATAAATGCGTTCGCCTTGCCGGGCGGCTTCATCTACGTCAATCGCGGGCTTATCGAGACCGCCGCGTCACAGAACGAGCTGGCCGGCGTGCTCGGCCATGAGATCGGTCATGTGGTTGCGCGTCATGGCGCCGACCAGGCCGCGCGCGCCGGCATGGTCCAGACGGGACTCGGTATCCTCGGAGGCATCCTCGGCCGCGGCAGCAGGTCAACGAATGCGCAGACTGCGGCCGCAATGGTCGCGCAGGGCGTCTTTATGAAGTTCAGCCGCGAGGCGGAGCGCGAGGCCGATCGTATTGCCGCCCACATGCTGTACGATGCGCGGTTGCGTCCTCAGGGGATGCTCAGCTTCTTCGAGAGACTCGCGGCTCTGCAACAGCTACAGCCCAACGCGGTGCAGAAGTTCTTCTCATCGCATCCCAGCCCTGCCGAGCGCTCGCACAATCTCGCGGACCTCATTGCCAGTTTCCCCGGCAGTTCCGATTTGCCTGCGGACTCGGCAGACTTCCGGGACGTCAGGAAACGCCTTGCGGCGCTGCCGCGGCCCGAGGTCGAAGCTGCGAAGGCTGCTGCCGCGATAGCTGCCGCGGCGCAGCCGCCTGCCGACCCTGAACCGGAAGTGCGTTCGCGCAATGCGGAACGGGACCGCGAAATCGCGGCACGATTCGCCCCGATTTTTTATCAGGCCCTCGGACCGGCGCCACGGTTCGATTACGTCACCAGTTTCGACTTTGATGGCGATTGGCGAGGGGACAACAACTGGCACAACGCTGAAGACGGCCGGTATCCGTTGAAGGCGTACGTCTACTACGCGGTTTTCGAGACTCGCACGCATTTCTTCGTTCAATACGCGGTCTTTCATCCTCGCGATTACAAGGGCGGTGAAAAACGCGGCGCTCTGTTAAGCGAGGCCATGCGTATCGGAGTAGGTCTCGGCGGGCAGTATGACCCGACGGGGCGTGCGGCCGAGGCCGTCATGGCGCACGAGAACGACCTCGAAGGGGCGCTGGTCGTCGCGGAGAAGGACGGCCCGGACCCGGCGAAGGCGCGTCTGATCATTGTCGAGACTCTGGCGCACAATCACTTTCTTAAGTACGTTCCCGCTGGAAGCGCGATCGCCGGGGACCCCGTGCTCGTCGAGGGAACTCGGCCACGCCTGTTCATTGAATCCAAAGGGCATGGAATCGAGGCCTGGCGTGACGATCCATTGCAGCGCAGGCAGGCGGAGAGGGGATTCATAGTGTACACGTTTGCCGGCAGTGCACAGGACCCCGATACGGTCGAAGGGAACTCTGTCGGATACGACCTGGCGGCTACGTTCGACGCGCTGTGGGAGCGCGCCCGCTCCGGCACGAACGAAACCTGCGGACAGGAGCACGATTACGGTATCGTGACGGTCCGCTTTGCTGCTGGTGCGGAAGGAGTGGAGCGCCACATACGAGTCGGCGTGAGAGGATCGGCGCTGAACGGAGCGGTCGGCGCTCCAAACATGTCCAGGCCCCCCTGGGGATGGTTCGACGGCGAGGACCGCGGCCGACCTCTGGGCGAGTGGTTCCTTCAGCCGGCCGAAACAATTCGGAGACGGTGGAAACTGCAGGTGTTGTCCACGACCTACACATACCATCCGTTTCTGGGGCAATTTCGGGATGTGGCTGATTCGCCAACGGGTTCTGGAGCGTCCCGCCTTCATAACGAAAAGTGATTCAGCGCACGTTTTGTAACGGTGCAGCTCCTCGCATCACGTTTCTGCGTGCCGCGATGTGAGGAGACCATCAGTACCGAACGTCTGGCTCACCTGTCAGATCACGATATCGATCGGTACGCCGGCAGCCGGTCGAATTTCGAAGAAGAGCGTGCGATCGAGCAGCACATCCTCGCTTGTGGAAAGTGTCTGCAGCGCGTAAAGATCGCGCTACGGCGCATGGGCTGAACGGGCGCGATCCCGGGCGGCGGATTTGCATTTGCGTTCGTGAGACGCGATCTCTTCCGGTGGCGCGCCCAGGGCGGCCAGCGTCTTCGTATGTAGTTCCAGTCGCGCGATCAGCCGCTCAATCTCGCGCCGAAACGCGTCGCTCCGCGTCCGCAGGTCGAATTCAAGACCCCTCTGCACACCCCGAAGCTAACAGAGTTCCTGCTGTACCCGGAATGCATGAGATCACCTAAGCCGCTGACCCCAATGGTGGGTATCAATCCCGTGGGCCGTACCAGAGGGCACGAGATGTAGATTTAAAGCCGCGACGAAAGTGGGCCGCACCGCACTGATCATCGCCTGCCGGACAGGTGGTATCGATGCGGTGCCGCGCGCGTCTGGCCGCCGGGCACGCATTGACACCGCGGACCAGATGGGTGTGTTACGGCGCTCGAATGTTCAGGACACTCGCGGCATGACTCCGTTGATGGTTGGAGCCGCGTCCGAAAACCCGAATCCGGTGATCATCCTGGCGCTGCTTGCCGCGGGTGCGGATACGAACGCTGCCGATTCCTGCGGCGATCCCGCCACTGCGGCGCTGCTCGCGAGCACCCGGCAAAACCGAAAGCCGTGCAGGCGGCACCCCGCCCAGTACGCGAGGAGCACGCCACGCCCCGAGCGGCGGTCGAGCAGGGCGTCGCGCTGCTGAGCCGCTCCACCGCCGAGTTCTTTCGCCAGAGCGGCTACGTGGGATGCCACCACCAGCCGGTGGCGCCGCAGGCGGTTGCGGCCGAGCAAACGGCCGGCGTTTCCGCGGGCAGTTTGAAAGATGAACTCACCAAACGAATGAACGCGACGCGGGCTCTCGAACCGGCACCAGCCGTACTTCGAGAGCGGCTTCCCGCACGGCATGACAGTGGATCTCGGCGACTGCGACGGCATATGCGGTGATGGCGCTGGCGCCGGCCTTACAAGCCCCGGTTGTAACGGTGGCTCGTCAGCGGCAGTGAGGCGGAGATCGCGACGAGGCGCGTTCTCCAGGGATTAGCTACGCGGCAGCTCTTGCTGCAGGAACGTGAGATGCGAGAACCCAGCGCACCTGACTGCGTTCGAAGGGAGCCGCACAGTAGTCTTCCGCGCCGGCCTCGAGCGCATCCAGCCAGTCAGATACTTCCGGGAGCCGGCTGGCGACGATAACCGCCGAATTCGGATTCGCCGACTTCAGCCGCCGAACCTGATCCACGTCGGCACGACAGAAAATAACATCTGCTCCGCCGAGGCCGTCGCCACACACAGAATCACTGTCAGCTTTGTACACCTGACGGCAGCAGGATCGGAGAGCCTGTGTAAGCTCATCGGCGACCTGGTCTTCGAGCCCGCAGAGAGCCGCAGAGATGGGATACGTATTCTGCAATGTCCTTACCCTCCTGTGCAGAACAGTTATTGGTACGCGGATCTCAGGGCGAGGAGACCAGCAGGTCAGCCGCAATGCATGCGTCAGCGACGAGGCGACGAGAACTTCCCATCTATTCTAACCGAAATCGGCCGGCTTACAAGGGAAAACAGGTCGGGTATTCCAGGGAGGGTCAGCCGCCGTTCTTCAGTGCGTCGAGAAACTGTGTGCTGAGCTCACCGGCGGCAAATTTCGGGTGCCTCACCACGCGTTCGTGTAGTGGAATGGTCGTATGGATTCCCTCGACGACAAACATGTCGAGCGCGCGCAGCATACGCTGGATCGCCTCCTGGCGCGTCTCGCCGTGTACTATAAGCTTCGCCACAAGTGAGTCATAATACGGCGGAATCACACTGTCGGTGTAGGCCGCAGTGTCCACACGCACGCCGATCCCGCCCGGCAAATTCAGACCAGTGATGCGGCCGGGACACGGAACAAAGGTCTCCGGATGCTCCGCGTTGACCCGGCATTCGATGGCGTGGCCCGATATCCGAATGGGCTGTGGAACAAGCTCCGACAGCGGTGCCCCCGCGGCAATCATGATTTGCGCTTTGACGATGTCGACGCCGGTGACGAATTCGGTAACCGGATGCTCGACCTGGACTCGCGCATTCACCTCGATGAAGTACAACTCGCCTTTCTCGTCCATCAGAAATTCGACGGTCCCGGCGTTTGTATAGCCCACTGCTCGCATTGCGCGCTCGAGCAGGAGGGTCATGCGGGAACGAACTTCGTCAGAGACAGCGGGCGAGGGCGCCTCTTCGATGAGCTTCTGATGCCGCCGTTGAATCGAACATTCACGCTCGCCGAGCACGGCAATGTTGCCCTCGCGATCGGCGAGAACCTGAAATTCGATATGCCGCGGGGCCACGATGAACTTTTCGAGATACACGTCCCCCGAGGAGAAGGCAGCCTGCGCCTCCTGCTGCGCCTGAGCGAAATTGCTTTCGAGCTCGGCTGCATCGCGGACGATTCGCATGCCACGTCCGCCGCCGCCCGCGGCCGCTTTCAGCATGACGGGGTACCCGATATGATCGGCCAGCGCGTGCGCCTCCTCAGGACCCCGGAGGACCCCGTCGGAACCGGGCAGAACCGGAACACCGGCAGCTTTCATGGCGGCCCGTGCCCGCTGCTTGAGGCCCATCTCACGGATGACGTGGGGCGTGGGCCCGATGAAGTCGATGCCGCTCGCGTCGCAGACCTCGGCGAAATCGGCGTTTTCACTCAGAAAGCCGTATCCGGGGTGTATCGCGTCGGCATTAGTGATCTCTGCGGCGCTGATTACCGATGGAATATCGAGGTAGCTGCGCGAACTGCGTGCCGGGCCGATGCAGATCGCCTCATCGGCAAAGCGCACGTGCAGACTGTGACGATCGGCCTCTGAGTAGACGGCGACCGTTCGGATGCCGAGCTCCTTGCAGGCGCAGATCACCCGCAGTGCGATCTCGCCACGGTTCGCGATCAGGATCTTCTGAAACATCGAGCGTAAGCCTATGCGGGCCTGATGGCGAACAGCGCCTGCCCGTACTCGACCGGCTTGCCGTTTTCAACGAGCTTGCGAACCACGATGCCCGACAGTTCGGACTCGATTTCGTTCATCAGCTTCATCGATTCAATGATGCACAGCACCTGTCCCGGCGAGACGTGATCGCCGGCCTTCACGAACGGCGGCGCTCCGGGTGAGGCGGCATCGTAGTAGGTGCCGACGATCGGTGACTTGACGAATGTGAGATCCGCTTCGTTTTCCGGCTCGGGCTGCGCGGCAGCGGCCGGCGTGGTGGGCGCGGTGGCCGAATTGACCGGCAGGACAGATGGCGACATCGGCGGGGCCGCGGCGGTAACCACCGGCGCAGCCGCGGGCGCAATCACGATTTCCGGAGGTGCCGGGGCGGCACTCCGGCGTATGCGAACGCGATTTTCTCCGCGCTGCACCTCGAGCTCGGCAACGCCGCTCTGCTGGACTACCTCGATCAGTTCCTTGATCTCGTCAAGTGTCATCAGAGCACCAGAAACTCTTTCGGTGTGGGGGTCAGGATTTCACAGCCTTTCTCCTTCACCAGCACCGTGTCCTCGATCCGAACGCCGCCGAAGCCTTTGACGTATGCGCCCGGTTCGATCGTGATCACCATGCCGGCTTTGAGCCGCGTCTTTTCGTTCCGGCCTATGCGCGGAGGCTCATGAATCTCGAGGCCGAGACCGTGCCCGGTGGAATGGACGAACAGCCGGTCCATCCCGTGGGCCTTCAAAACGCTGCGCGCGGCCCGGTCGACGGCTGACGCCGCCGCATTCTCGCGGACTGCTTCGATGGCGGCGAGCTGTGCTTCCAGCACCGCCTTATATAACCTGCGGGCCCTGGCGGCCGGGTTGCCGATGTGCAGGGTGCGCGTCATATCGCTGGAGTAGCCCTCCAGCTGGGCACCCATGTCTATTAATAATAACTGCGACCGGCCGCCCGCGCGTTCCCGCCCGGGCTGCGCGTGGGGCAGCGCCGACTTAGGGCCGGCCGCGACGATGGTCTCGAAAGCAGGCTTTTCGGCGCCTTGTCGCCGCATCTGGTATTCCAGCTCGGCCGCGAGATCGGACTCGGTCATCGAGACCCTGAATCGCTTCAGGGCGCGATCGAAGGCATACGAGTTGACGCGCACAGACCGGCGGATTCGCTCCACTTCGTCGCCGGACTTGATCATGCGCATTTCTTCGATGACAGGGCCGATCGCCTCGAGGCGTATGTGCGGCCTCAGCAGCGAGTAAAGTCCGAACGTGATGCGGGTGCTCTCGATGCCGAGCCGGCGTGTCCTGCGGCGGCGCAGATCGCCGAGCACGGCTTTGAACAGCGGCCCTTTTACGATTTTCACCGGCCAGCGCGATTCCTGCGGGGCCTGAATTTCATACCGCGGGTCCGTGTACAGCCTGGCGCCGGTACCAGTGAGCAGCAACAGCGCGTTGCTGCCGGTGAACCCCGAAAGATACCGCACGTTGACAAGTGCGGACACGAGCAATGCGTCGACCTTCAGCGCCGAGAGGTCGGGCAGCAGGGGGGGAGGCATCAGATGGTGAGAATCAGTTTACCCGTGGTGCGGCGGCCCTCGAGATCCTCATGGGCACGGCGTGCCTCCGCCAGCGGATAGCGGCCGCCAATGCGGTACTCGATCGTTCCGTTCAGAATGTCGCCGGCGCGCCAGAGCAGTTCCTCGCGTGTCGCGATGTAGTGCGCAAGTGTCGGCCGGGTCAGGAAGAGCGACCCCCTTTGGCTGAGCACGAGGGGATCGATCTGCCCGATTGGGCCGCTCGACTGTCCGAATGTGACCATCAGTCCGCGCGGTTTCAGGCATTCGAGGCTCCGGGCGAACGTGTCGCGTCCGACCGAATCGTAAGCGACCTCAACGCCGCGGCCTTCGGTGAACTCACGCACGCGGGCGGGGAAATCCTCGTACCCGATCGCCTGATCGGCGCCCGCCTCGCGCGCAAGCTGGCGCTTGTCGTCGCTCGATGCGGTGCCGATGACGTAGGCGCCGAGTTGTTTAGCCATCTGCACCAGCAGCAGCCCGACACCTCCGGCTGCCGCGTGGACGAGAC
>DASSSG010000148.1:0-2135 GCA_035708545.1 Bryobacteraceae bacterium
GGTTACACGCTGATGGACACCAACGTGGAGCAACCCCGCCTCGAAGAGAAGCTCGGCAGTGACTTTCTCGGCATACCCGGCACCAACGGCCCGCGGCGCTGGGAGGGAGGATGGCCCAGGATCCGGATCGACGGCTTCGGCGATCTTGGCCTGCCCAACGACTACATGCCGTATTACCGTCACGATCCCCAGTTCCAGTACGTCGCGAACGGAACCTGGACACGTCGTAAGCATAATGTGCGGTTCGGACTCGACTTCTATATCCAGCACCTGAATCACAATCAGCCCGAGATTTCCGGCTCAGGCGACAACCCGGCGGCCGGCGGCTTCCACTTCGCCCGCGGCACCACGCAACTTCGCGGCGGACCCTCCTCGAACGATTACAATTCGTTCGCGGCCTTTTTGCTCGGCCTTGCGCGAGACGCGGGCAAGATCTACCAGTATGCCGACAACGGCTATACGACACGCGCGCGCATGTTCAGTTTGTACGCCCGCGATCAGTGGCAGGTGACGCGGCGACTTACGATGACCCTCGGCACACGCTGGGAGTATTTCCCGTTCCCGCGCCGAGCCGATCGCGGTCTCGAGCGTTACGATTTCGCGAACAACAAGATCCTTGTTTGCGGAGTTGGAACAGTGCCGGCGAACTGCGGCTTTGATTCCGGCATCGGCCAGTTCGCCCCGCGTGCTGGTCTCGCGTGGCGAGCGACCGACACGCTGGTCTTGCGCGCGGGCTACGGCATCACCACTGATCCGTTCAACTGGTCACGCCCACTCCGCACGAATTACCCCATCCTTGCGAACCAGGTTATCGATGCCCCAAACACGTATCTCTGGGCGACAACGCTGCGCGAGGGCCTGCGCGACATTCCACCGCCTGAGTTGCGCAACGGCGTCATAGATCTTCCGCTCACCGCAACCGTCCTTACCGCCGATCCAAACAACACGGTTCGCGGCTACATACAATCATGGAACGGCACGGTCGAGAAAGAGCTGCCCGGAGGCTGGCTCGCGTCTGCCGGTTATGTGGCCACTCGGTCGATAAATCAAATGGCGCTGCTCGATCAGAACTGGTCTCCGATCGGCGGCGGGACCGCCGGCCGCCAGATGGTGGTGAAGTTTGGCCGCACCGCCGGTACGGATATGCTCGGCAGCATCGGCACGCCGAAATATGATGCCCTGCAGGTACGCATTCTGCGCAGGCACGCCGCCGGGCAGGTGCGCGTTGGCTACACGTGGGGACATTCGCGCGGCTACACCGCCGAAGCCTCGGGTGAGGGAACGCGCGTGGACATTCCCGAGTTCTATCGCCTGAATTACGGCCGTACCAGTCAGGATGTTCGCCACAACCTGCAGCTCACGACCAGCCTCGACCTGCCGTTCGGCAAGCGCAGGTGGTGGGCGAACACCGGCGCGGCCGCGGCATTACTCGGAGGCTGGCAGATCACCGGTGTGTTCAGTGCGTACACCGGACGTCCGTTCACCGTCAGCGGTTCAGGCACCTCGCTGGATACTCCATCGGCCGGCCAGTTCGCGGATTGTCTGGCTCCGCCCGTCAAGCTCGGCCGCCCTGAACAGTGGTACGACCGCAGCACGTTCGATTCTGTCCCGACCACCGAGGTTCGCTTCGGAACGTGCGGCATCAACAGCCTCGAGTCGCCCGGCCTCATCAATTCAGATATCGGCGTCTTCCGCCGTTTTCATTTATCGGAAAAGCGCACCCTGCAGTTCCGCGCCGAGATGTTCAACCTGTCGAATACCCCCCATTTCGCCGCGCCGAACGGCAGTGAAACGAGCGCGAACTTCATGGTAATCACGGACGTCCGGAACATTGGCCGTGAAGGACGCAGCGAGCGTCTCTACAGGTTAAGCCTGCGCCTGGCCTGGTGATCGGTCAGCCGTCGGCCGCGGTACCCTGCCTGAAGGATCTGCGCCTGATTCGTTATGCCCCCGACACTCTCTGCACCAGCCACACCTGAGACGGGTGAGGTCTCCGAGCTCTCACCCGAATTGCTCGCCAAAGTCGACGCGTATTGGCGCGCAGCCAATTACATCTCGGCCGGTCAGATTTACCTGTATGACAATCCGCTCCTGAAAGAACCGCTCCAGCCGAACCATATAAAGCCACGCCTCCT
>DASSSG010000149.1:0-4938 GCA_035708545.1 Bryobacteraceae bacterium
TCCGCGCGCCGCTTGGTGTACAGTGTTACGCCAGAGGGGTCACGCATGATTCGAGTCGCCGTATTTTCGTTGTTGGTGCTTACCGGGACGGTCGTGCTTGCGCAGCAGGACATGGGGATCATCACGGGCGTCATTACTGACGGCTCAGGCGCGGCCGTTCCCGGCGCCCGGGTCACGATCCGCGACATCGCGACCAATGAAGTCCGCACGATCGAGACCAATGAAACGGGCGCCTACACGGTCGGGCCTCTTCGCGTCGGAACGTACGAGGTCGCCGTGGAGAAAAGCGGATTCAGGCGCGCTGTCTGGGGTGATATCCAGGTGCATTCGCAGGATCGGGTTCGAGCCGACCTGCAGCTCGAGCTCGGGCAGACCTCCGATACGATCACCGTCACCGCGGCGCCGCCCGTCCTGCAGGTCGAGACGTCATCGCTGGCCAACGTGGTTGGCGAGCACGAGATCCGCGGCCTGCCTCTGAACGGCCGCAACTTCCAGCAGCTCGCGTGGCTGGCGGCGGGTGTGACGCCTTCCACCACAGGGCGGGACCGCGAGAGCGGCTTCAACTCCCATGGCCAGCCGGTCACACAGAACAACTTCATCATCGACGGCATCGATAACAACAACAACGTCATGGGAATGCAGGACCGCAAGGCACAGGTCATCATTCCCTCCCTCG
The DNA here is from genome assembly GCA_035708545.1 of Bryobacteraceae bacterium. GTDB lineage: Bacteria > Acidobacteriota > Terriglobia > Bryobacterales > Bryobacteraceae > DASSSG01. The sequence goes on from DASSSG010000149.1 coordinate 677, forward strand.
ACGCCGTCGCTGAATTCAAGCTGCAGACGAGCAACTACTCGGCCGAGTTCGGCCGTAATTCCGGCGCCGTCATGATCGTGAACATCAAGTCCGGCACGAACGAGTTTCACGGAACTGCCTTCGAGTATGTCCGTAACGACTATTTCGATGCCCGCGACACATTCACTTACACCGACCGCGATGGCGACGGCAGGGCCGATCCTGAGGTCCTGAGACAAAACCAGTTCGGCGGAACGATCGGCGGACCCGTCCTTCGCAATCGGACGTTCTTTTTTGCGAGCTGGGAGGCGCGCCGGGAACGCAGGTCGCAGTCGGATCTCTCCATCGTGCCGACTGCCGATGAGCGCAACGGCGTCTTCTCGCCATCACTGGCCATCATCCGCGACCCGCAGACCGGCCGGCCGTTCCCCGACAACCGGATTCCGCGGGAGCGGTTCGATCCGGTAGCCGCCCGGCTGCTGGAGCTCTGGCCCGCTCCGAATTTCGGCGGGAGCGGAACGCGCCAGAACTACATCAGCGCGCCGCCGTGGAACACCGATCGCGACCAGACGGATTTCAGAATCGATCACAACCTGTCGAACGTTGACAGGATCTTCGGCCGCTTCAGCAAGTCGCGGTTCGATAATCTGCGCGGCTCGCCGCTGCCGCAGCCCGGCCGCGGGGATCAGGGGAACGACCGCGCCTTCGATGATAACGATGCCCACAGCGCCGTGTTTTCGTGGACGCGCATGCTGAACCCGACGCTGATCAACGAATTCCGATATGGCTTCATCCGGCAGAAGGTCGATAAGCGCGAACTTACGGAGACGCCGTTCGCGGAACTCGCCGCGAAGTACGGAATTACTGGCATCCCCGCCGGCGATCGCCTGTTTGGACTTCCCCGATTTGCCCTCGCCGGTGCGATCGGCTACACCGGTCTCGGCGAGCCCGGATCGATGCCGAATTTCAAGATCCATCAGGTGCATCAGTGGCTCGATAATTTCTCCTGGAATCGAGGCTCCCACAGCTTCAGGTTCGGCGCCGATCTGCGCTGGAACCGATCGGACATATTCGGCGGAGCGAGCTCGCACGGCAATTTCCAGTTCGACGGGCAGTTCACCGGCGTCAGCTTCGCGGACTTCCTCCTCGGCCTGCCTGCGAGCGCGATGCTCACGTCACAGCTCAGTGGCCAGATGCGCTTTCAGAACTACATGTTCTATGCTCAGGACGACTGGAAGGTGACCCCGCGTCTTACGATCAACCTCGGCCTCAGGTATGAGCTGACCACGCCCTGGTACGAGAAGCACAACAACATGAATCGTCTGGAGATTACTCCCGGGCCGAATTTCAACACCGTTATCAGGGCGGGTTACTGCGGCGATTCGTGGTCGTGCCGCGGGCTGGTGAACACGGACTGGAATAACTGGGCGCCGCGGCTCGGATTCGCGTGGCAGTGGACGCCGAAGACTATCGTGCGCTCGGGAGCGGGCGTGTTCTACGCCGGACAGGGATCCCTCGGGGCCGATGGCCGCGGCATCAACAACTTTCCATACAACCGCAGCGCGACCCGACAGTCAACGCCTGCGCGGCCGGCACTGCAGTTGAGCGCCGGACTTCCAGCGGACTTCCTCGGCAGTACGACGCCGCCGGCGAGCGCGAACTGGATCGTATGGGATGCGAACATGTACGCGCCAACGGTCTATCAGTGGAACGCGGCGATTCAGCGCGAGTTACTGCGCGACACCTCGCTTACGCTCGCGTACGTCGGCTCCTCGTCAAGCCATCTGATGGACAACTATAACTGGAACGGCTCGCCCCCCGGCCCTGCCGCTACGGAGGTACAGCGGCGAAAGCTTCCACAGTGGAACAACATCAGTTTCTTCACTCCATTTGGACACGCGAGTTACCACGGACTTGACGTTCAGTTCGAACGCCGGTACTCGGCGGGGCTTGCTCTATCTTCGGCTTACACCTGGGGACACTCGATCGATAACATCCCGGAGCAGTTCGGCGCGGGCGGCGGCGGTGTCCAGGATTTCAGCAACTTCACCGGCAGCCGCGGCAATTCCAACTTCGACGTACGGCACCGCTGGGTCAATGCCGCCGTTTACGAGCTTCCGGTGGGGAAAGGCCGCGCCTGGCTGAACCGGGGTGGCTTTCTGAACGCCGTGTTCGGCGGTTGGCAGCTCTCAAATATTACTTCGATGCAGACCGGGCACTCGTTTTCGGTTTCCCTGACCAATCCTCGGCAGCGCCTTGGCGCGACGGCCGTCGGCACGTGGCGTCCTGACAGGATCGCCAGCGGTAAGCCGGCCCATCCAACCGCCGACGCATGGATCAGCACATCGGCATTCGCGTTGCCGCGGAATGCGGATGGGTCCTTCCGGTTTGGCAACTCCGGCCGGTCGATCCTTACGAGTGATGGTCTCTTTAATATGGATGCAGGCCTGATGAAGATCTTTCCGCTGAACGAGCGATTTCATCTGCAGGCGCGAGCCGAGGTGTTCAATCTCACGAATACGCCGACTCTCGGCGATCCCACAACGGCCTTCGATAACCCCGATTTCGGTAAGGTCCGCGGCACCGTGAGCACACCACGCCAGTTGCAGTTCGCACTGAGGTTGTCATTTTGAGCGGCGTCACCTTCACGCGCCGTCAGGTGCTTGCGGCCGGACCGGCGATCCTGGCGGCCCGCTCCGACCCGCGCCCGAATATTCTGCTCTTTTTTCCCGACCAGTGGCGGCATGACTGGACGAGCTTCACGCCCCGGCTGGGCGTACGCACGCCGCATCTCGCGGCGCTCGCCGAGCGGGGCGTGCGCTTCACAAACGCGATCGTGCCATCGCCGTTGTGTGCGCCATCGCGTGCCTGCCTTGCGTCCGGCCGCGAGTACAGCAGTTGCGGTGTCGCCAGCAACCGTTTCGACTATCCGGTCGAACAGCCGACGATGTACCGCCGGCTCCGCGATGCCGGCTATCACGTCATGGGCTGCGGAAAGCTTGACCTGCACAAGAAGACGCTCGACTGGGGGCTTGACGGTCGCCGCCTGCTCGCCGAATGGGGTTTCAGCGACGGCATCGATAACGCCGGCAAACGCGACGCGATCGCCAGCGGCGCGGTGGAACCAAAGGATCCCTATATGGCGCTGCTGCACGAACAGGGACTCGCCCGTGCGCACGTCGAAGATTTCCGCAAACGCAAAGATTACTCTGCGACATTCCCGACCCCGTTACCCAACAGCGCATACTGCGATAACTGGGTCGGCGAGAACGGTCTGAAACTCCTCGAGCGGGCGCCCCGTGCCAAACCCTGGTTCCTCGCGGTGAACTTCACGGGCCCGCACGAGCCGATGGACATCACCGTATCAATGGAACGCGAGTGCCGCGGCCACGCTTTTCCGCAGCCGTTCGAGAATACCCAGTTCGATGCGGCGACTCACACCGCGATCCGGCAGAACTATTCGGCCATGGTGGAGAATCTCGATGGCTGGCTCGGTAGGTACCTGGACACGCTCCGCAGCCGCGGTGAGCTCGACAAGACGCTCATAGTCGTATCGAGCGATCACGGCGAGATGCTTGGCGACCACAATCGCTGGGCGAAGTCGGTGCCGTGGCAGCCGTCGATCGGTGTGCCGCTTGTGATCGCCGGTCCCGGTGTGAAGCGCGGTCGCAGTATCGATGCGCCGGTTACGACGCTCGATCTCACGGCGACGTTCCTCGATTACGGCCGCGGAAGCAGCCTGCCGCAGCAGAACAGCCTTTCCATGCGGCCCCTCCTCGAAGGCCGAGCGAAGCGCCTCCGCACGCACGTCCGCTCGGGTCTGGGCAGCTGGCGCTGCGCGAGTGACGGCCGCTACAAACTCGTCCGCGGCTTCGCCGGCGCCGCGTCTGCGGCCAGCGATCTCCTGTTCGATCTCCGCGATGATGCCGTCGAATCGCGCAACATAGCCGATCGTTCACCCGAGATCGTGCGCGACCTTGCAGCACGTCTTTGATCGCTGCGAACGCGGGCCGGCATCCTGAACGGCCGTCTACCAGCGCAGCTTCAGCGCCATTTGCAGGATGCGCGGCGTCCCGTCCGTGCTTGTGATCCTGCCGACGTTCGGGTTAGTCAGGCCGGTGACCGGATTAGCCAGGTGCGTCGCATTCAACGCGTTGAATGCCTCGAAGCGGTATTCGATCTGTCCCGCCTCGCCGAGGAGCGGCAGACGCCAGCCTTTGGTCAGCGATGCATCCACATTCGCGAACCCGGGTCCGCGAAGAACATTACGGCCGAGCGTACCC
>DASSSG010000150.1:0-2772 GCA_035708545.1 Bryobacteraceae bacterium
GCTCCACCTCTTCCAGAGTGCGGGCCGAAGGCGCAGCGGGAGCGGCGTTCAGCTGGAAGAAAAAGTTGGCGGGCGTGAGTTCCGTACCCCGGCCGACCACCAGAGCCCGCTCTACCGCATTCTCGAGCTCACGCACGTTGCCGCGCCATTCATACCCCATGAGCAGATCCATCGCTTCGCTGGACACGCGCGGGATCGTGGAGCGATTCGTGCTGCCACAGAACTTGCGCACGAAATACTCGACCAGCAGCGGGATGTCTTCACGCCGGTCCCGCAACGGAGGCAGATCGATACACAGGACGTGCAGGCGATAGAAAAGGTCGGGGCGAAACGTCCCGGCTTTCACCAGGGCATCAAGCTCCTTGTTGGTCGCCGCGATACATCGGAAATCTACTTTGATCGGCTCATGACTGCCGACGCGCACGACTTCCTTTTCCTGAAGCACGCGCAGGAGATCGGTTTGTGTCTTCAGGCTGATGTCGCTGATCTCATCGAGAAATACCGTGCCGCCGTCGGCGATTTCGAACTTGCCCTTCTTCCGGTACTGAGCGCCGGTAAACGCCCCGCGTTCGTGACCGAACAACTCGCTCTCGAGCAGCGTCTCGGTGAGAGCGCCGCAATGAATCGTCACCATCGGCATGCAGCGGCGCGGCCCGGCCGCGTGAATCGCGCGCGCCACCACTTCTTTGCCGGTACCGCTTTCACCGGTGACGAGCACCGTCGCGTCGGTCGGCGCCACCATCTGGATGAACTCCACCACGCGTTTCATGGCGGGGCTCCTGCCGATGAGCTCGGTCTTCGGGAAAATCTCGCGCAGGTTCTCTCGAAGCCGCACGTTCTCTTCGCGCGTGCGTCGGTGCTCGAGCGCCTTCGCGATGAGATGCGAGAGCTCGTCCGGATCGACGGGCTTGGTGATGTAATCCCACGCGCCGCGCTTGAGCGCACGCACGGCCGTCTCGACCGTGGCATAGCCGGTCATGATCACCACCGTCAGCTCAGGGTCGGCAGACGCGAGCCGTTCCTGCAGCTCCATGCCGTCCATGCCCGGCATTTTGATATCGAGAAGAGCGACATCGAACTGGCGCTCGGCCACGGCGGCCAGCGCCTCCCGGCCGCTCGCGACCGGAGTGGCCGAGTAGCCTTCTGCCTCGAACCACTGGGAAAGCGAGTCGCGGACGACGAATTCGTCGTCGACGATCAGGATATGGCCTTTGTCGCGGCTCATGGGGCGGCTCCTGCGGGAACGCAAGTCTGGGACGCCGCGGCACCGGCGGCGACGGATGGCGCAACGGCCTCACGCGGCAGCGTAATCACGAAGTGGGCGCCCGCTCCCGGGGTGCTCGTCACCGTGATGGTGCCGCCGTGCTGTTCGACGATGCTCTTCGCCACCGCGAGACCCAGACCGGTGCGGAGCTTGTCGTCCTTGGTTGTGAAGAAAGGATCGAAAATTTGCGGGAGAATATCTGGCGGAATGCCGCTGCCGGTGTCAGCAATTCGGATGACAGCCTGATCGGCTTCGGCATCCCACTCTGTGGTCATCGTGAGACGCCCTCCGCTTGGCATCGCCTCGACGGCGTTTACGAGCAGCACGAGCACAACCTGCTGTACCTGGCCGGCGTCGCAATTGATCGGCGGCGTGCTCGCGGCCAGCTTCGCTTCCAGCTCGACCGACTGCAGCTCGCAGCGATGGCGAACGAGCGCGAGCGCCCGCTCCACGAGCTCATTGAGGTTGTTGGACTGGCGTTGCTGTGGCGCCTGACGAGCGAACGTGAGCAGGTTGCGTATGAGATCTCCGCAGCGCCGGCTTTCTCGTTCGATCAGATTCAGCCGCTCGCGGAGTTTCGCCGAGGCTTCCCCGTCCACGCCGGCGATTTCCAGCTCGCGCAGGCACAACCGCGAATACGTCAGGATTCCGAACAGCGGATTGTTCACCTCATGAGCGACGGTCGCGGCGAGTTTTCCGAGCGACGCCATCTTCTCGCTGCGCACCAGCGACGTATGCGCGCGCTCGAGGTCGCGCGTCTTCTTCTCAACGCGCTGCTCGAGCGTCCGGTACACATCGGCCAGTTCGGTGGTCATTTTGTTGAAAGAGGCCGCAAGATCGCCGAGCTCATCCGAGGAACCGACCTGCAGCCGGTAATCGAGGTCGCCACCGGCGACCCGGCGCGTTCCCGCGATCAGCTTGCGGATCGGTTTATATACGACAGCCCAGATGAAGATCACGCTCACGGCGCAGATGAGCACGATCGCGACTGCGGCGAAACCGACCGACTGCCAGTGCGTACGCGCCAGATGAGCGTCGACCCCGGCGAGCGACAGGTTGGCATCGATCACTCCAAGGATTCGCTGGCTGGCCGGGTGCGCGTGGCAGGCGGCATTCGCGCATTGCGGCTGATTCTCGATCGGCCTGATCATGCCCATCACGCGGGTGCCGTCCGGCTCCGCGAAGATACGCATGCGGTCGGGGCGGTCCAGCTTCTCGAGCACGGCCGTTTTCGAGTGGCACGCGTAGCAGGCCTCGGCCTGCTTGTCCACGACGCGGTCCACTTCTGCCGCATCGGTCGAGAAGCTGATCCGGCCTTCTTTGTTGAAAATGCGGATGCGCCGGATGCCCGGTTCGCTGCCAATCTCCCGTATTACCTGATACAGCGCATCGCGATCGTTGTGCATCATCTGATGACGTGTGCTGCGCAGGATAATGTCGGTAATCCGGTCGGCGCTCTGGACCAACAGCTCTTCCGAGCCCCGCCGCTGCAGCCGCAGGTTCAGATA
>DASSSG010000151.1:0-2343 GCA_035708545.1 Bryobacteraceae bacterium
CTATAGCGAGCGAGCCCCACACACTACACTCATGGATAGCCGCCTTTGATCTGGTCGTACAATGAATCGATTTAGTGCCTTGAGCGCTCCGCGCGGGGCGGAGCGCCGCGGCTGCCCATTGTCTATCAGCGCGTGGCGAAAGTCGGTCACAACGCGAATACCGGCCGTAAGTCTTTGACTCACAATACGGCCACTTTGTCCTTGAGACTTTCGCCACGGGCCCTATGCAAGCCGTCCGTCGCTCGAGCCCGGCGTCCGGCGGCGTGCATCTGGTTTCGACGTGAGAAGGGGGTCGGCATGACTTCAGCAAATCCGATGCAGTTCCGTGGATGGAAGGTAATGCTGTGCGCGACGCTGCTCGCCGCCACGGCGACTGCGCAGTACCGCGCCGGGATTCACGGGATCGTCAGCGATGCGCAGGGCGCAGCGGTGCCCGAGGCGACGGTGACGCTCACGAATCTCGAAACGAACGTCACGCGCACCGCGAAAACAAACGAGAGCGGCGCATACGCGTTCATGGCACTGGCTCCGGGCACTTACTCGCTCTCCATGGAAAAGGTCGGATTTGCGAAAAAGGTGCTGGAGGAAGTGATCGTCAGCGCCGAGCAGGTGCGTGCGCTGAATGTCGAGCTGTCGGTGGGACAACTCGCTGAGTCCGTCACAGTCACCGAAGCCTCGGTGCCGCTGATCGACACCCAGACGGCAATCATTCAGGGAACGATCACGCGCCGGGAGGTCGAGAATCTGCCGTCTTTCGGGCGCGATCCGTTCCAGTTGCTGCGGCTCACGCCGGGCGTGTTCGGTGATGGCGCTATCAGCGCTGGCGGCGGCACTACATCGATGCCCGGCGTCAACCGGCCGGCCGCCGGCGGGGCGAACAGCATCTTTTTTATCGAGAACGGTCCTCAAATCATAGCCAACGGCACGCGACAGAACTCGAACAACATCCAGGTGGACGGCGTTGGCGTAAACAGCGTCACGTGGGCCGGCTCGGCGGTGCTGACTCCGAACGAGGAATCGATCAGGGAGATTAAGGTCGTCGCGAACAATTACACCGCCGAGAACGGACGGAACAGCGGCGCCCAGATCATGGTCATCTCGCAGAACGGCACGAATGATCTGCACGGCAGCGGATTCTTCAAGTGGCACCGGCCGGGCTTGAACGCGTTTCAGCGCTGGAACGGTCCGGGGAATCCTTCGCCGGTTCGGCGCGATCTCAACCGGTTCAATCAGCTCGGCGGCAGCCTCGGCGGTCCGATTCTGAAGGACAAGCTGTTCGCCTTTTTCTCATACGAGGAGCTGCGAAACGCGGCCAGCGGTTCCACGACGGTGTGGTTCGAAACCCCGTGGTATCGGGCGAACGCGGCTCCGGCAAACAGCATCGCGCGCAGGATGGTCTCCTTCCCGGGACAGGAACCGCTGATTGCGGCCGAATCGCCGCTGACGTGTGCCCAGGTGGGTCTGCCTGCGGCGCAGTGCCAGGACGCGCAGGGCGGCCTCGATCTCGGCTCTCCGCTGACGACGCCGCTCGGGACCGCCGATCCCACATTCGGCCAGCCCGGAACGCCGTACGGCGTCGGCAGCGGCCTCGATGGGATCGCCGATGTCATGCGCGTCATCACACTCACACCCAGCAACAGCGTGAACCAGCAGTTCAACGGACGGCTCGACTACAATCCCACGAGCAGCGACCTGCTTGCATTCAGCATCTACTGGGTTCCGACGCTGACCAACTCGATCAATGGGCCGGCGCGCAGCCTGAACCAGTGGGTCAGCGACCGGCTCTCGCGATCGTGGACGGGGATTTGGAATCGCACCGTCTCGGCGAATGTGATCAACGAGGCGCGCTTCGGCTTCAGCGGCTGGAAGTTCGACGAGACGAAATCGAACCCGCAGCTCGCCTGGGGTCTGCCAACCAGCAACTTCGACGCGGCCGGTTCGGTTGCGGTCCAGCGCTTCGGTGCCGCCGGACCTGGCGTATTCGATCAGGGCTCGTGGAATGCCCGCGACACGCTGAGTCTGATGCGCGGACGGCATTTTTTCAAATTTGGCGGCGATTACTCGCGGATGCGGATGCTCGATCGCAGCGCTGGTTCGGCGAGGCCGACTTTCAATTTCCGCAATCTCTGGAGCTATGCGAACGATGCTCCCTATCAGGAATCGGGCACGTTCAATCCCGTGACCGGCCAGCCGTCCGACAACACGAAGCACCTGCACGCCACGATTCTTGCGTTCTTCGTCCAGGATGATTGGAAGGTCAGGCCGAACCTGACGCTGAACCTCGGCCTCCGTTACGAATATTACTCGCCGCTGAAGGCCGACGCCGATGTCATCAGCAACCCG
>DASSSG010000152.1:0-3240 GCA_035708545.1 Bryobacteraceae bacterium
GGCCGGCCCTCTTTTATCTGGGTCTCGCGAACTACAAGATGGCGCAGGCGGGCAAGAACACGGAACTCATTCGCGACGCGCTGCGCTTCAGCCAGCAGGCCGCGGCCATTCCTGGCCCTCTGCAGGGACCGGCCGCAACGAATGTCAAGGCGATCCGGAGCCAGTACAACGTGAAATGAGGATCGTGCTGGCCGCGTGCGCTGCGCTCGCGAGTGGCGCTGCGCCTGAGGCGGGCGATCTCCTGCACCGCGTAGCTGAAAAGTACCGCGCGGCAGACGCCTATACGGTCGAAGTGCGGATCAGGACCGAGCAGGGCGAACCGGGAGTAGTCTCCGTCGGCGGCGAGAGAGCAAAGCTGGCCGCAGCACCCGGCCGACGCTACCGGCTTGAACGTGGCTTCCTGCGCATCGTCAGCGATGGCCGGGACGTCTGGAGCCACCGAGTGGATCTCCGGCAGTACACGGTGGAGCCGGCCGTCTCAGCCGCAGCCGGAAACGATGCGTTTCGCAGCGCCGAGCAAACCTTCCTCAGACGATTCGCCGCGTTGGCTACGGCGTCCGTTGAAACACATTTCATGCACGAGCGGATGGTGAAGACACGCGCTGGAATCCGGCGCGTCTTCGTGCTCCAGGTTCGCCCTCGCGCGCCCGAACCGCGGATCTGGACCGAAGAGCTTTGGATTGATGTCGAGCGCGATATCGTGCTGAGGTCGGTTCTCCGCGACGTTTCGCCGCATGTGAGCCTCCCACCGAGAACGCGGACGACCATCTTCGAACGCGTGGAGCTGACATCTCCGGACGCTCTCGAATTCAGGCCAAATCTGCCACGAACCGCGAGGAGAGTGGAGTACTTCCGCGAGCGGACCTTTGCACATGACACGGACTCCCACCCGTGGTACAAGCAGGGGCCATGACACGGTACCCTGGGCGGGCTGCGGCGCGTCGTTACTGACGGCGCGGTTCGCACCGGCGCCAACTATACTCGACTTGACGGTCATCTCTCGTCCGGAAGCCCCATGTTCTCTTCGTTACTACTCCCTCCCGCGCTGCTGCTGCAGCTGTCTGGTGTGATCGGCAGCGCGCCGGTCCAGACCGCGCCTCCAGCGCCGCCGGTTCAACAGGCGCAACAGCCTGCCGCGGCGAAGCAGCCGCCCGCCAGCATCACGGGCCAGATAATCAGCATCAGCGGCGAGCCTGTCAACAAGGCCGAGGTCTCAGCACGCCGTGTCGACGTCCGCGACGCGAATCTCAACCCCACCAACAACGTGACCACCAGCGACCGGAGCGGCGTGTTTACGCTGAGCGGCCTCGAGCCGGGTCGCTACGTACTTTCCGCGCGCAAGGCCGGCTTCGTCGAACAGCAATACGGTGCTGCTCGCGGGAGCCGTATGGGGACCATGCTGAGTCTCGGACCCGGTCAGGAACTGCGCGCGATCACGCTCAAGCTCACGCCGCACGCCGTCATCAGCGGCAAGGTCACGGACGAGGACGGCGAACCCGTGATGTTCACGCATGCGCAGGCGCTGCAGCAGCGCTTCATCCGAGGGAAGCGCCAGTGGGTACCCGCGGGCGGCGGACAGGTCAACGACCTCGGTGAATATCGCATACCGAATCTCCAGGCGGGGCGCTACATCATCGCGGTTGCGGCGCAGTCGATGCGGATGCCGTCAGGGCAGTCGCGGAGCGGCAGCGCACCGGAAGAGAGTTACATTACGACGTATTATCCGGGTGTCCACGACCCCTCGGAGGCGGCGACCGTCGAGGTCGCGGCCGGCGCCGAGATGCGCAACGTCGACCTGCGGCTAAAGAAAGCGCGGACATACCGTATCAGCGGTAAGGTGAGTGATGCCGGCAAGCCGGGGCAGAACGCGATGGTAATGCTGATGCCCGCGGCGCAGGAGGGTGTGGGCTTGATGGGCATGGGCCGCAATGCCTCGCCTGTCCGCAACCCGGAGGGCGCCTTCGAGATCGGCGCAGTCGTTCCCGGCACGTACATGCTGGTTGCGCAGCGCATGGGCGGGCCCGGAGAACGCAGCATCGCGCGGCAGGAAATCACTGTCGGCAACTCCAATGTCGAGAACGTCGTGCTGACGATGACGAACGGGTTCGAAGTCGCCGGCACCCTGCGCATCGAAGGCAAGACGAAGGTCAGCACCGAAAACCTGCGCGTTTTCCTCGAGCCCCAGGCCTCGATGTTCTTTCCCGGGGGCTCGGGGCCAGGCAGCGTCAAGGCCGACGGTACGTTCAGGCTCGAGAACATCACGGCAGAAAAGTACCGTGTCAATGTCTTCCCGCAAACCGATTTTTATGTGAAGACCGTCCGCCTGGGCAATCAGGAGATGAGGGATGGCGTTGTCGACTTCACCAACGGCGCCGCCGGTCCGATTGAGGTAGTCCTGAGCACGGACGGCGCTGCCGTTGAAGGCGCCGTTCACGACTCGAAGGGCCGCCCGACCGGAGGAGTCATCGTCGCGCTCATCCCGGACGCTCCGAATCGCGACAAATACCACCTCTACCGGCAGTCCGCAACCGACAACACCGGCGCCTTCTCCTTCCGGAACGTTCCGCCGGGCTCGTATAAAGTTTTCGCCTGGGAGCAGATCGAGGATGCCGGCTGGACGGACCCTGCCCTCCTCGCGCGCTACGAGAACGAAGGCAAATCGCTCGCGCTCAGGGAAGCCGGACAGGAGCGCGTTACTATGCGCTTCATCGCGCCCGAAGGCGGCAGCCGGCTCGAACAGGAAGCCGAGGAACGGGAGAAGTCGATGGAGCTGAAACCGCAAGCTGGCCGGTGACTTTCCGAAAAGTCCTGATCGCGAATCGTGGGGAGATTGCAGTGCGCGTCGCCCGCGCGCTTCGCGAACTCGCGATCCGGAGCGTGGCTGTTTATTCCGATGTGGACCGCGCATCGATGCACGTGCGGATCGCCGATGAAGCCGCGCATATCGGGCCGGCGCCATCCACGGAGAGCTATCTGAATATCGATCGCATCCTCGATGCCGCACGCCGGCATCACGTGGATGCGATTCACCCCGGCTACGGGTTTCTGAGTGAGAATGCCGAGTTTGCCGCCGCGTGCGAGCAAGCCGGCATTAAGTTCATCGGACCGACCGCGGCGAGCATTCGGGCTCTGGGCTCGAAGACGGACGCTCGCAAGCTCGCGCAATCGGCGGGTGTGAGCGTCGTGCCCGGCACCGCGCACGGTCTCGCCGGGCTCGCCGAAGCCGCCGCCATTGCCGAA
>DASSSG010000153.1:0-4707 GCA_035708545.1 Bryobacteraceae bacterium
CGGATACCTTGGGGAACATCGTCGGCACGCTCGTGCTCTTTGCCGGGACGGATACACCCGGCAAGACCGTCCAGTTCTCGCCGGGCAACAGCAACTGGGGGTTTTTCTTCGCCACGGGGGCCGGCTCGTATTACACGGAACGCCTGCTCGGCTCCGATGCCACTATGCAGCATTTCGCGATATTCAGAGACGCCGCCGACGTCAGCACGGGACTCAACTTCACGAAGCTTTGGATCGGAGCGGAGGAGTCACCGGGTGCAGCAGGTTTTCCCGATTACAACGACATGATCTTCACGCTCACGTGTAACGAATGCGGAAGCACGACCGGTGGCGAACTGGGATACGTCCCGGAGCCGGACACATGGATCACCTTCGGCAGCGGCGTGGTGCTGGTCAGCGCCGCCATGGTGCTGGGCCGTGTACGGGCGAGCCGCTTACAATCCGCTACACTGAGGCGTGGCTCAGACGCACGGAATCGCCCCCAGGAATGCTCTTCTGGTTGCCTGTGTTCTGACGGCGGGAGCAGCGCTCGCCTGGCAGCAGGCATCGTTCAAACTTCCGCCTCCGTTAGCGACTCCGTCCGTCAATAACCCGCCGAAAGTAATCGAACGTCCCGATGGAGCACGGTTGCGCGTCCCCGCGGGATTCAACGTCGAAGTGTACGCTACAGGCTTCGCACGCCCGCGCACGATGATCTACGGCCTCAAAGGCGAACTGCTGCTGGCCGACACGGACAAGCAGGGCAGCATATACATCCTTTTCGACCGCGACAACGATTTCAAGGCAGAAGACCGCAAAGAGCTCATCACCGGTCTCGATCGGCCGTATGGGCTGGTTTTCTGGCGAGACTATCTTTACGTCGGCGAACCGACGTCGATCAAGCGCTACAAGTACGACGCGAATGCAATGACCGTCGGACCCGGTGAAGAGGTCGTCAAATACGAGGGTATGGGGTCGGGCCACAACACGCGGGCGCTGACGTTCGATCCCAAAGGCGAGAAGCTGTATGTCGGCGTCGGGTCCGCTTCGAACGTGAACGCGGGCGAGCCGAAGGAACGCGCGGCTGTCAATCGCTACAACCCGGACGGCACCGGCTACGAGACCTACGCCTCCGGGACGCGCAATCCTACGGACCTGCACTTCTACCCGGGCACGAATACCCTCTGGGCAGCTGTCCAGGAACGCGATCTGATCGGCGACGATCTGGTTCCTGATTACTTCACGCCGATACAGCAGGGCGGGTTCTATGGCTGGCCGTTTGCGTATTTCGGGCCGAATGAAGATCCCAGGCGCAAGGGGGAGGCTCCCGATCTGGTGAAGCAGACGATTGTGCCGCAGGTGTCTCTGGGAGCGCACACCGCCGTCATCGAATTCGCGTTCTACATGGGAAAGCAGTTCCCCGAACGGTATCGGGGTGGCGCCTTCCTCGCACTGCACGGCTCGTGGAACCGTTCCCGGCGGGTTGGCTACTCGGTTGGTTTTGTGCCTTTCAAAGCCGGCAGGCCGACGGTTTCCGTGGCCGAGGATTTCCTCACGGGCTGGATGGTGAGCCCGGACAAATCGGAAGTCTGGGGCCGGCCGACGGGCGTGCTCGAGATGAAAGACGGCAGTCTGCTGGTGAGCGATGACGGCGGCCGGAAGATTTGGCGTATTTCGTACAAAAAGTAGCGCTCGCATTCCTCGTTGCCGCGAGCCAGGCAGGCGCCGCCGCCTTCTCGCATAAGGTCCATTTGAAACTGAAGCTGCCGTGCACGATGTGTCACACGGCGGCGCGGGCGAGCGCTCGCGTGGAGGACAACCTCCTCCCGAAGCAGGCGGTTTGTGCAGGGTGCCACCGCGACGGCCGCGGGCGCGGCATCGGGCGCCGGCCCCGACCGGCGCTGCTTGCGAAGTTCAGTCATGCAAAGCACCTCAAGCTCGGCGACATTGCGCCGGTGCTCGCGAAGGCAATCGACAGCGGCGAGTATCTTTCTGCGCCCGGCGACGCGCGGCGCCACCTGAATACGAGCAACCAGTGCGCTGCCTGCCACGGCGGGCTCGAGGAAACCGATCAACTTTCTGCTGCCCACTTTCCGCGCATGGCGGACTGCCTGGTCTGCCACAACAAGATCGAGCTGCCGTTCAGCTGCGTGACCTGCCATGGCGAGGGTGCGAAGCTCCGCCCGGCGAGTCATACGGCCGACTTTGAAGATCGGCATTCGAGTCCAAAGATGGAAAAGGCCGGCTGCGCGGTCTGCCACGGCCGCGTTTTCACGTGCCGGGGTTGTCACTGACAAGCCTGTAACGGCATGCGCTGCCGCTGCACCTTGCTTCTGAGGTCAGGATGCGACGACTGTTTGCGGCGGCGGCGGCAGCGTGCCTGTGCAGCGCTGCTCCGCCGCGCTTCGATTATTACGTGTTCTCACTGTCGTGGTCGCCCGAGTACTGCGCGGGCGGCAACAGCTCCGAGCAGTGCACCGGGAACCGGCGGTACGAATTCGTCGTGCACGGGCTGTGGCCGCAGGACGAGCGCGGCGGGTATCCTTCGAACTGCGCAGGCACGAGACAGGTGCCGCGCAGGATTATCGACGAGATGATCGAAATAATGCCGAGCGCCCAGCTCATTCGCCACGAATGGCAGAAGCACGGCACCTGCTCCGGCCTGTCGCAGCAGGATTATTTCCAGCGCGTGCAGGACGCGTACGTACTCGTCCGGATTCCGAATCGCTTCAGGCAGCCGCTAAGACAGGTGGAGACCACCGCCACCGACGTCAAGCGCGAGTTCACGAACGCAAATCCCGGGTTCAGCTTCACAGTCGCGTGCCGCGGCCGGTTCATCCGCGAGGTCCGCACATGTATGGACAGGGATCTCGCCGCGCGCGGTTGCGGGACGGGAGTGAGCGACTCCTGTCCAGCCGGCACAATCATCCTGCGGCCGGTCCGCTGATCCTCAGGCGAACTGATAGACTGCGAGCACCGCGATGCTCGCGACATTTGCTTTCGCGGCTCTCGCCGCTGGGGCCGCGACGTTCTGGGCGCCCGCTGATCCGCCGCGCGGAAAGTACGAAATCGATGCACAGATTGACCCCGAACAGCGTCTGATCAGGGGTTCGGAAACGATTCGGTTTGTCAATAACGGACCGCGGCCGTTGCGCAGGCTCGCAATGAACTGGCGGTGGACCGACGCAAGCCCGATCGAGATCAGTCTGGACGGTACTCGCGTGGCGTTGCCGGAATCGGCGAAGGATACGACTCCGCTCGTGTTCGACCTGCCGCGGCCGTTGTTGCCCGGGAAAACCATGACGCTCGCCGTCACGTTCCGGCGCGGTTGGGCGTTCCAATCGTACCAGGGCTACCAGGTCGTCACGAACTGGCACCCGCGACTGGTCTGGGCATCCCGCCAGACGGACGATTTCGCTGTCCGGATTCGCCCGCCCGATGGATACAAGCTGCTGACCAGCGGGGCGCTGGATAAGGCCGGTACGTGGCGGGGCGCCACGCTGCGCAACTTCAGCCTCATCCTGACGAAAGATCTGCTCGTGACAAGCCGCGAGGCGGCAGGCGTGCTCATCACGGCGCTGCATACAGCCAAAGGGGCTGAATGCGCGAAGCTCGTCGTCGACACGGCGGCTGATATCATCCCGTTCTACAAAACGCGCTTCGGCTTTTACCCGCATGGTTCGCTGAACATTCTTCCCGGCATGGACCGGCCGTCGGGAGGATATCCGGTCACCACGGCAACGGTCGTGATTCACGGGCAGGAACGGCTGCAGGACGCGCCACCCGAGCACTGGAAGTGGATCACTGCGCATGAGATCGGGCATCAGTACTGGATCGAGCATGTGCTGAGTGCCGGCGAGCAGGGACTCGAGTGGCTCATGATCGGGCTCGGCATCTATGTCGATCGGGAGTACGCGCGGGCGCGCGGGCTCGAAGCCAGACACGCTCAATTTCTCAGGACATACATGGACGGCGTCCGCGAGGGCCGCGATACCACCCTCGAGCTGACGCCCGAGCATTTCAATGCGATTCAGTGGGACGCCGGCAATATCGTGGAGCATGGGAAAGGGTTCGCTGTCATCAGTGCACTCGACATGGTTCTGGGTGCGGAGATGTTCGGCCGCGTGCATCGGCGGGCCCTGCGCGACTTCGCCGGCCGGCGGCTCTCGTGGCGCGCGTTTCAGAACCTGGCGGAAGACGAATCCGGGGAAGACCTGGAGTGGTTCTTCGAGCAGTGGGTCAGATCGAACAAGTGGCTGTCCTACGAGGTCACCGGCCAGCAGACGGAGCGTTCGGGCGAGCAGTACATCACCAAAGTTCAGGTGAAACGGAGAGGCACGCTGGCGATGCCAATGCCTGTCGAGGCGGAGCTGGAAGACGGAACAAGAATCGTGCAGTGGTCTGATCGTCTGCTGGCGGAGCAAACGCTCGAGTTCAGGACCGGGAGCGCGGTAAAGCAGGTGCGGCTCGATCCGGGGGGCACGTTGCCGAACCTGCTGCCCCCGCCCGCGCGAGGTGGCTGAAACCGGGCAGGTGGCGTGGCGCTAACGCGTGCCAAACGAGTTGCCAACCGCCGCGCCGAATGCCATTCTGCCCACGGCGTCACTTCCAGCTGCGCAGGAATCGCACAATCGCCTCGATGCCACGGTACAGATTCGGCAGAAACAGCTTCTCGTTCGGCGCGTGCAGGTTGTCATCGGGCAAGCCAAAACCCGCCATGACGCTCGG
>DASSSG010000154.1:0-2294 GCA_035708545.1 Bryobacteraceae bacterium
AATCCTCGGAAGAACTGCGGGACCGGATCCTGAAAGGCATTGCGGAAATCAATGCCGATCCGGTCGTCCACCGCTGGAAGAAGTTCGAGGCTTTGGCCTCAGGTTGATGTGTATATCTTTTACTGAAACGATATACTAGTCTGCATGTCCCAAAAGACAACAGGATCACCATCCTGACGGTGCAGTACGGATGAGGGTGTCCAGTGTGTTCGCGCCGAAAACGCCGTGACTGTGAATGGCACCCTGGTGAGAGACTCGGAAACTGCGACGCCGTCTTCAAAATAGAGTGCGGCGCCGCAACAACCTCCGTCAGACCTGCACAGCGCGTTCGACAGCGCGTGCCGCCGGAGCCGAACCGCTCGTCTGCTCGGACGCCCGGAACCATAGTTCCAGCATCAGAAGCATCCAGAGCCAGTGAGAATTGTCGCGCCGTTTCGCCTCGTGCTCGGCGATCAGATAGCGCACGAACTCAGGCGATGTGACGCCGCGTTCGATTGCGTGCCTGGCGAGCAGCGTGTCGCGCAGCAGCTCTCGAAGCGGGCCGCGAAACCACAGCGGCAGCGGTATTCCAAAGCCTTTTTTCGGAAGCGACAGCAGCGCCGCTGGCAGGCGGTCGCCGACGGCTCGCAGGAAAATCCGTTTGCCGCGGCCGCCGCGCATTTTCCACGCGGGCGGCAGTGTGGCCGCGAACTCGGCCAGGTTGTGGTCGAGCATGGGACAGCGCACCTCGAGCGAGTTTGCCATCGACATGCGGTCCACCTTCACCAGCATGTCACCCGTCAGCTTCGCCGTCGCCTCGAAGTAAAGCGCCTGCAACAGCACATCCGCACCATTCGGCAACAGGCAGTCCGCGAACGCTCGCTGAAAGTAGGCGGCGTCTGCCGGTGGCATCCACTCCGGCTCGACCAGCCGCTCGAGCAGGTGATACGGCGCGTAGTTGGACTCGAAGTAGCGCTCGAGCGCATTCGGGCGGCTGATCATCCGCAGATAGTTCTTGCCGTAGGTCGAGTACGGCAGCAATCGGCCGAGCGCGTCCAGCGCCGCGCGCACAACGAGCGGCACGGCGTCAAAACGTTTCAGGCGCTCATTCAGAAAGAAGCTCTCGTATCCGGCGAACAACTCATCGCCGCCATCGCCGGTGAGCGCGACCTTGACGTGCTGGACGGCGAATTCCGAAACGAGAAAAGTGGGAATGGCCGACGAGTCACCGAACGGTTCATCAAAATGCCGCACGAGGCGGTGGACGAGCGCGACCGAATCGGGACGGACGATCATCGTGTGATGATCCGTCTTGTACGCGCGAGCGACTGTTTCGGCGTGCTCGAGTTCGTTGAATTCACGTTCTTCGAAGCCGATCGAGAACGTCTTCACGGGTTCCGGTGACTGGAACGCCATCGAAGCCACCACGGAACCTGAGTCGATCCCGCCGCTGAGGAACGCTCCGAGCGGCACGTCGGCGATCATGCGCACCCGCACGCTCTCATCGAAGAGGTCGCGCAGCCGCACAGCCGCGCGAGCTTCGTCTGTCCCCGCCGGCGGTGAAGCGGCCGGGAACGGCAGTTTCCAGAACCGGCCGGCGGTCATCTGGCCGCCACTGGTATACATCAGCCAGCCGCCTGGCGGCAGCTTGCGAATTGCTTTCCAGGCGCTCCAGGGCTCCGGAATATATAAGAACCTGAAGTAGAGCTGAAGCGCCTCAGGATCGATGTCGAGCGGGATGCCGGCAGTCCGCAGGCACTTCAGTTCGCTGCCGAACCACAGGCCGTCCGGAAGAGCGGCGTAGTAGAGCGGCTTCTTGCCGAACCGATCGCGCGCCAGCAGGAGCCGGCGGCGGCGGCCGTCCCAGATGGCAAAGGCGAACATGCCACGCAGGCGGTGCAGGCCCTCGTAGCCTTCTTCCTCGTACAAGTGCACCAGCGTCTCCGTATCGCTGCTGGTGCGGAAGCGGTGGCCGCGACCTTCAAGAAAACCGCGCAACTCGCGATAGTTGTAGATCTCGCCGTTGTAGACCACCCAGACGGTTTCGTCCTCGTTCGCAATCGGCTGATGGCCGGTGCCGAGATCGATGATGCTGAGGCGGCGCATACCGATCGCGCACGGGCCATCTGTGTAGTATCCGGAATCATCGGGACCGCGATAGCGGATCTGCTCGCACATGGCTTCGACCACGTTTACGCTTGCGTGCGAATCTCGCAATACGTAGCCGGCTATACCACACATAGAGATCGTGTGCTGAGGATCTGCTGATCCAACCGTCCAGAATAGCAAGCGGGCGGCAGGCGCTCGTCGTTGAA
>DASSSG010000155.1:0-8002 GCA_035708545.1 Bryobacteraceae bacterium
ACGGTGCCGAGCGGGCGCGGCTGCGCATAGCTGCCGATCACTCGCCACAAGGTGCCGTTGGACATGATCACCTGCAGACCGGAGAGGCCCATTGCCATCGCCTCCGGATACACGGTGCCGGTGTTGCCCGCGCGCGGCAGCGGCGGATATTCGACCTGGCCGACGAGCTGCATCGTGTCGAGGTCCAGCATGGTGATCGACTCGCCGCCAATGTTGGTGATGTACAGCGTGGATCCGTCTGATGCGATAGCCATGGATCGTGGCATCTGACCGACCTCGACAGGGGCCAGGAATCGCTGTTTGCGAATATCGAAGACCTCGAGACGATTGAATCCCGCGTTGGTGATGTACAACCGGCCGCGTGCTTCGTCGAGCAGTACCTCCTGCAAGCCGCGGTTGTTGTCCCAGGAAACAGGGCGGGGGTGAATGACGCCTCGCTGTTCGGGATGGCGGTAGTTCATGTAGACGCGGATATAGTTCGGGAAATTGATGGCCTGCGCGGAAGCGATCGTGACGTTGATGGGCGCGCCACCTCCGCCGGCGGCGTTGACAAACAAGTTGGTGCCGGGCAGGCGCTGCACACCACCACGGCCCGGATCCATTACGAAGTCCACAGTCGCGGGTGCTACCGCGCTGGTCATCGTCGTGACGAGAGCGGTAGTGGGGGTCGAAATGCTGAAGCTGGCCCTGCCGCCCCCGATGTTCATGATTTTGAGCTGCGCCCGGGCAATTCCCTTATTGCACTCGTCCATGGCAAGAAACACCTGCGTGGTTTCCGGCTGCACGATGGGGTTGTCGTAGAGGGTGGACAGGGGCAGGTGCAGGATGCCGGACTCCGAGACGGCAAACGCTTCGGCGCCGTCGGATGTGATCACCACGCGTCCGACGATGCTCTGCGGCAGGCGTATGCCGAGTTTCACGCCGAGGTGTTGCGGGTTTGCTATGTAGAGGACATTCGCGACTGTCCGCTGGCCGGTCGGGGCCGTGTTGAAGGCGGCATAGACCGTGCTTCCGTCCGGCGAGAATGTGCTTCCGCCATAGTTTGCCTGATTGTTGAAGCCGGGATTCGAGAAAGTGCTCGCGCCTGTAAAAAAGGGCAGATTCGATGCGGTCATCTGCGCGACGACGTTCAGTGTCGCCGTGTTGTACAGCGTGGAGCCCGCCATCAGCCGGGCCCCGTCGGGCGAAAGTGCGAGCACGGTGGAGTTTCCCGAAACGCGACGGTTGCGCAACACCATACCTGAAGCGGTTTCGTAGACAAACAGAATCGTCTGGGGATTGTTCGTGGTCGTCGCATACGCAACCATGCCGATGATGAACTGCCCATCATCAGTGCGCAACAGCTTCCCGGGGAACTGGACTCGCAGAGAGCCCGTCGCCACGGTGGGCAGGCCGGTTGGCGTTAAAGGCGCTTCAGGCAGGATGACAGGTGTGACCTGGTTGAACGAATCCTGATTGCGGTCGAACAGCAGGAGATTGTTCTGGTTATTGTTCGGTCCCGTGCCCTGAGTGGTGATCAGAACGCGTCCGTCGGCTCCGACGGCGATTCCTTCCGGACGCGCGGGCAGGGTGACGGTCTGCACGATGCTGTCGGAAGCGAGGTCGATGACGCTCACGCTCGAGTTTGCCAGGTTCGTCACATACAACGTCGTCCCGTCCATCGATATCGCTGCGGCGATCGGCGTGATGCCGACCCGTATAGATCCGGTGAGCCGCTTCTCGAGATAGTTGTAGATATCGACACGGTTCGCGCTCGCATTCACGGCATAAATGCGCCCACGCAGCTCATCGAGAACGAGGTCGCTCGGGGTGCTGCCCAGAGGCACGATGTCGCCAAACGAGGGGGCGGCCGTCTGAGCTCTGGCGGTTACCGCCAGCAGGAAGAGAACGATAGTACGTGAGAGCACAACTTCCCTTATGGCTGTACAGACCTGGGACGCGCAGGCCAGTACGAGCCTCAATTGCCAAACAGGCTCTGATTTAGATAGTCTATACCCATCGCAACTGTAAAGTCGCTCTCACATGGGTGACGTGCGCGGATGCAGGTGGTTTACGCGCTGATCCCGATGGAGCCTGAACTATGCTCGTACGAAACGCCACCCGCGACGTAATCCTCGGCGACTGCATCGACGTCGCAGATACAAGCAGCAAACGCCGCACCGGGCTCCTGAAACATACCGGTCTGAAGCGCGGAGAGGGCCTGTGGATCGTTCCGTGCGAAGCCGTACACACGTTCGGCATGAAGTTCCCTATCGATGTGGTGTTTCTCAATAGGAAACGCGCGGTGTTGAAGACACGCCCAAACATGGGCCGCCGAGGTATCTCGATGTGTCTGCGGGCTCACTCGGTAATCGAGCTGCCGGCGGGGACCATCGAAGCCACAGGTCTGCGCGTCGGCGATCAGCTCGAGCTGGAGAGATGAGGATCGGTCGGGTATTGCCGGTGATAATGTGCGCCGCCGTCGGCGCGTGCACGCGATCAGTGCAGCACCGCGGCGCCATCGTCCCCGCTGAGAGCGCGGTCACTCGCGTGATGAAGCGGCAGGTCACGAATGCCGTTGACGCAGGCGATGGCGACGTCCGGCTGCGTTCGCTGCGCCAGCAGCTCGCGATCAACCAAGGCGATGTGGCCGTTCGGATGCAGCTCGCGGGCGAATATCGCGCGAAAGGATATCCCGAACTCGCACTCGAACATTACCGGTTCGCGGCGGAACGGCAGCCCTCCGACGGGGTGCAGATCGAAATTGCAAAGACCCTCAGGAGTATGGGCCTGCGCGCACAGGCATTGCCGGAATTGCGGGGCGATTCGGCCGTCATCGAGAGCTGGCGCGGCATTCTGCTCGACGAGATGGGCGAGCCGGTACGAGCGGAGGCGCACCATCGAGCTGCCGTAGCCAAAGACCCGGGCTCTGACTCGCTGCACAACAATCTCGGGTACAATCTGCTGCTGCAGCGCCGCTCGGCCGAGGCCGCCGCGGAATTTCGGCGTGTTCTGGAGATCGCGCCGCAGTCGCCGCTGGCCCGCAACAACCTCGCGCTCGCGCTTGCCGCCGACCCCGCTCAGGCGCTCGAACAGTGGCGCGCCGCGGGCGATCCGGCCGCGGCCCACAACAATGTGGCCGCCCTTTACATCCAGCGTGGGCAGTACGGCGCGGCGCGCCGTGAGCTGGAAAGCGCGCTAGCATATAAGAAAGATCATCCGGAAGCGATCAGAAACCTGCAGCTCGTAGGGGAGCTGGAAGGCGGATCTGTTCACTTGCCGGGCCGCAACCCATCGAAATGGAAGCGGTTTGGGGTGGGATTCCGAAACGTCGTTTTGGGAATAGAGCCGCCGCGTACTGCTGCGCCGTCGAGCGCACAACAGGCGGCCTCGGCCGGGCAGCCGTAAGTCAGGGAGCACACAGCATGAAAGAACTTCTCATTCGGATCCTTCGGGATGAACAGGGCCAGGATCTGGTCGAGTACGCCCTCATCGTGGCCGCGGTCGGTCTCGCGCTGATCACAACCGTAAATCAGTTGTCGTCCGCCGTCGTCAGTCTCTACTCGAGCATTACTCAGGGCCTGGGCAGCATTGGCACCACGGGCCAGTAAGCCACGGAACGGAGCAGGCGATCCACACCATGGAAGCCCCGCAAACTGTGGATTGGACCTGCGCGGTCCCGCAACCCGCTGCTCTGCCGGCACCACGCCTCCGGCCTGTCAACTGGTCCCGTCTCCTCATCCCGGATCTTGGTTTCGTGGTGTCGTTCAAGACCCTGCTGTTCTGCCTGCTGCTGTTCGACGGCACACGCGCGCTGTTTCGCGACTCCGATGCCGGCTGGCATATACGGACAGGCGAGGCAATCCTGAACGGCAGCGGTCTGCCGCATAGCGACGCCTATTCTCTCCTGCGTGCCGGACAGCCGTGGTTTGCGTGGGAGTGGGCAGCCGACCTCGCGATGGGAGCTCTGCACGCCTGGGGCGGACTCGCGGCGGTTGCGGTCGCGTACGCGATCGTGCTGGCGGCGTGTACGTGGGTTTGGTTCCGGCTGCACTGGGCCGTGGGCGGTCACTTTCTGCTCGCAGGCGTGATGGCCGTATTCATGCTTTCGACCGTAAATATGCACTGGCACGCGCGGCCGCATGTCGTCGGCTGGCTCATGCTGATGCTGGGGGTGTGGTGGGCGGAGACGGCCGGTTCGCGGATGAGTGCGTCGCAGGCGCTCGCGACTGGACTGTTCGGCGCGCTGTGGGCCAATGTTCACGCGAGCTTTTTCCTCGGGACGGTGATTGCGGTTCTGTATGCCGCGGGGCACGCTCTGCGGCCGCTCATATGGACAGCAGATCAGCGCGACGAATGGGCACGGGCGCGCGCGTTCGCCATTGCCGCGGCAGTGTTCAGCCTGGGAACTCTGCTGAATCCATACGGCTGGAGGCTGCACCAGCACGTCATCTCATATCTGTCCAATGGTGAGTTGCTGAGCCGTGTGGGCGAATTCCAGAGCTTCAACTTTCATACCGGCGGCTCCGCGATGGTACTCGCCACAGTGGCCTGCGCCGCCGCCGGCGGCGTTCTGGCGCTGAGCCAGGGCAGGCTGCCGTGGTTCCTGATTTCTGCGGTACTCCTCGTTGCCGGCCTGCGGTCCGCACGCGGTCTGCCGATTGTCGCTCTTGTGGTCCTTCCGATTGCGAACGGCGCCATCACGCGTGCGCTCGGCTGCGGGGCCGGTTTACGGCCGCGTTTCCGCCATGCGCTTGACGGGTTTTTGAATTATGGGCGAAACCTGCGGAGACTCGACAGACGGTACAGCGGGCTCGCGCTGGCAGCGCCCATCGCGGCCGCGGCGCTTGCGCTGTCGCAACTCGCGGCCGTGCAGGCGTACTCGGGTTTTCCGCCTGAAGAGTTTCCCGTCAGGGCGGCGGATCGCGTGGCAATGCTGCCGGCGCGCGCGCGCATACTGGCTCCGGATAAGTATGGCGGTTATCTGATTTACCGATTCAACGGCACTCGCAGGGTTTACTTCGACGGCCGCAGCGACTTCTATGGCGCCCGGTATATGAACGACTACCTGCGCATTATTGAGGTTCGGGCAGGCTGGCGTGAGAATGTCGAGCGCTTCGGCTTTACGCATGCGCTTCTGCCGAATCGCTATTCACTGGTTCCGGCGCTCACGGCGGCCGGCTGGAAGACACTGTACAGGGACGAGGTCGCCACACTGCTCGAGAAATAGGTATCGATGGACCGCAGGAACATTCTCGTGATCTTCGCAGTGGCGTGGCTGTCGGCCGCGCTGCTCACCTGGTTCGTCTACTCGCGCATGACCGCTTCCGCGGCCGAAAAAACCGAGACGGTAGTGGCTGCCGCGCGCGATCTCTCGGCCGGGACGCGATTGCGAAAAAACGATCTGAAGCGTGTAAAGGTCTCGGAAAAGAATGTTCCGAAAGGTGCTGTCATGGAGGAGCGCGCCGCTGTCGACCGCGTACTCCTGTACCCGGTGAGCGCGAATGAAACGATCGTCAGCTCGCGTCTGACGACAACCGCCACGACGGAAGGCATAGCGTCGATGATCGAGCCGGGCAAGCGGGCCATCTCGGTTCCGATTACGGACGTCAGCAGCGCCGGAGGGCTGATTGGTCCGCGCGCACATGTCGACGTTTTATTCACGCGGACCGGGAGCCTGCAGGAAGCGCTCACCACGACCATTCTTCAGGACGTTATCGTGCTCTCGATCGGCAAGATGACCGAGGCCGGGCAGAATCTCGACCCGCGGCTTCCCAAACCGCAGCAGCAGACGGCAACTCTGCTGGTCTACCCTGAGCAGGCCCGCCTGCTCGAACTGGCGCGGAACAACGGAAAGATCAGCCTGGCTTTGCGCAACCCACTTGACAGGAACCTGGCAGAGGACGGCGGCATCGCCACTGCCGCGGCGCTTGCGCCCGGCTACCGTGGAGCCGCCATCCGCTCCGGTGCCGCGGCCCGCCCGCCGATTCCGAACGTCCGGGACGACCGTGTGTGGAACGGCCTCGTCGGAGGCACACCGCCCGCGCCGGACAAGCCGAAAGAAGAGAAGAGGGAGCCGCCGAAGCCGAAGTACGTCATCGATGTCTATCGTGGCGACAAGCACGTACAGGAAATTTTCCAGTGAAGCCTGGGGTGGCAGCAGCTTTCGTGGCAGCCGCCCTGCTCGGCGCGCAGACCGCTCCGCCGCGCAACCTGGCTCTCGTAAGCGGCAAAGGTGAGCTGCTGACCTTCGCGAACGATGTGCAGCGCGTCGTAGTATCCGAACCGAAGATCGCGGACGCGGTGGTTGTATCACCTCACGAGGTAATGATCAACGGCCGCGCGCCTGGGAAGACGACGATAGTGATCTGGGAGAACGGGTCGATTCCCGCGCGCTACGACATTACTGTTACCGCGGACACCAGCGAGTTCGAAAATTTCCGCCGCGAGCTTCGCGCGGCTTTGCCGGATGCTGTGATCGACGTCTCCGGAACGGGCGACACGATCGTGCTGACCGGCGCAGTCAAAGATGCGGAACAGGCGCGGCGCGCAGCCGCGCTCGCCTCCACCCGCGCGAAGAACGTCGTCAACCTGCTGCAGCCTCCCACGCCGGGCGATCCGCGGCAGATCCTGCTGGAAGTCAAGTTTGCGAGCATCGATCGCGTCGCCCTGTCCGAGCTTGGTTTCAATTACTTCTCCACCAACGACAAGCTTATCGGAGCGCTGTCGACTCAGCAGTACCAGGGACCGCGCTTCACTCAGTTGCAGTTTGAAGACGGCAGAGTCCGCAACCCCGGTCTGAATTTCGCCGATCTGCTGAACTTGTTTGCCTTCCGGCCCGATCTCAACCTCGGCGCGACCATTCGCGCGCTTCAGGGCCGGAACCTGCTGCAAATTCTCGCCGAACCGAACCTCATCGTGATCGAAGGGCGTGAGGGAAGCTTCATGGCAGGGGGTGAGTTCCCGTACCCGACCGTCGCCGCCACTACGAGCGGGGGCGCAACCGCGCCGGTTGTGACCATCCAGTTCAAGAAATTCGGTATTCAGCTCGGCTTTACACCGACTGTCATGCCGACCGGCGCCATTCACCTGAAGGTTGCCCCGGAAGTCAGCTCGCTGGACTACGCGAACGCGGTCACACTCCAGGGCAACCTCATTCCCGCTCTGTCGACGCGCCGGGCCGAGACTGAGGTTGTCCTGAAAGATGGGGAAAGCTTTGCGATTGCGGGTCTGATAGACAATCGCGTGGTGCAGGTGTTGAATCGAATACCCGGACTTGGTGATGTGCCGATACTCGGCAATCTGTTCCGCAGCCGTTCGAATCGGAAGTCGACCGACGAATTGCTGGTCGTCATTACGCCCAGGTTTGTGCGACCGCTCGCGCCGGGCGAGCCGCCGCCGACTCTCGACATGCCGCAGCCGTTCCTGCCGACCGTCCCCGAGGAGCAGGCGAAGAAGTCCGGCGGTAAAGCCGTGAAAGAGAAGGAGCCCGCCTTTGCAGGGCCGCGTGGTCATCAGGAGCCGAAGTAGACGCGACGCAGAGCGCGGCGCCACGTCGGTTCAGGTCCTTGTGATCCTGGTGCCGGTGCTGTTCGCGTTCATGGGCTTCGCCTTCGATCTCGGCCGACTGTATCTGATCCGAGGCGAGCTCAAGACGGCCGCGAGCGCGATGGCGCTGGCCGCCGCAGGCCGGCTGAACGGGACCGAACTCGGTGCCACCGATGCCAGCGCGGCGGCGAGGCTCGCCATCGGCAACGAGTCCGACCAGTTCGGCAACCGCTATGATTTCGGCGGCCGTGTGATTGGCGCCACCACCGGCAATCTGTCGAGCGAAGCCCCTGACCCGGCTTTGTTCGATACGCTGGCGTCCGCACTGGGCACGAACGATGCGGCCGGCGGCCAGGTCAGCGGTTCCGCGGCTCGCTATGTACGGGTAACGTTGCGCGCGGATGCACCGCTGACGTTCTGGGGGTTCCTGTCGCTGGGGGTGGATCGGCGTACGCCGGTCGCGGCTGTCGCGGTT
>DASSSG010000156.1:0-2621 GCA_035708545.1 Bryobacteraceae bacterium
CGCGTAATCCTTCGGGTCGACCCCTGCTGCCGCAGCGGCCTTCTCCACTTCCAGCGGGTTCATCTGAAGTTGCGGCGCCGAAGGCAGCCATCCCATGCGTTCGGCGCGCACGTTGAAGTCAATCAAGCTCCCCGTGAACGCGCTGCGGTCGGCGAGCGGAGACAGGAGGTCGGCAACGTTGAGCCGCTCGTAGCGGTATTGGTCGGTGTGCGCGTAGAAGAACGACGTCG
Source organism: Bryobacteraceae bacterium (assembly GCA_035708545.1). Lineage (GTDB taxonomy): Bacteria > Acidobacteriota > Terriglobia > Bryobacterales > Bryobacteraceae > DASSSG01. Next base: position 231 of record DASSSG010000156.1, read on the forward strand.
AGTTCATTTGCCGGGGCGGGCGCACCCAGTCGAGCGCGAAAGCGAGCGCGGTCCAACCCGTCTGCGGGCGCAGCTTTTCCTGGCCTACGTAATGCGCCCAGCCACCGCCGGACTGACCGACGCAGCCGCACATGACGAGCATGTTTATGACTGCACGATAGTTCATGTCCGAGTGATACCAGTGGTTCATGGCCGCCCCGATGATGACCATGGACCTGCCTTTGGTCTTCTCCGCGTTCTCAGCGAACTCGCGCGCGAGGAGAGCGGCTTCTTCACGAGGCACGCCGGTAATTTTCTCCTGCCAGGCAGGGGTGTACGGCACGTCCTCGTCGTACGACTTCGCCACGTTGCCGCCACCCAGGCCCCGGTCGAGGCCGTAGTTCGCAAGAAGGAGGTCGTATACGGTGGCGACGAGGCCATCGCCGTCCTCGAGCGCGATTCGCTTCGCGGGGACGTTGCGTTCGAGCACGTTCGGATGCGGGTTTGGTGCGAACGCATCGTGCTCGTGCACCTTGCCGCCGAAATACGGGAATGCGACCGGTATGACTTCGTCTCGGCGGTCGAGGAGACTCAGCACGAGCTTCGTCGCCGCGCCCGCCTGCCCCTCTCTTTCCTCCAGATTCCACTTCCCCTTCTCGCCCCAGCGGTAGCCGATGGAGCCGAGCGGGGCCACCGCCTTGCCGCTCGTTTCATCGAGCGCGACGGTCTTCCAGTCGGGGTTGTTGGTCTCGCCGAGCGCGTCCGCAAAATCGGAAGCGCGAACGAAACGCTCGGGCACGAAAGCGTCGCCCCGCTTCACGAGCTTTACCAGCATCGGCATGTCGGTATAGCGGCGGCAGTAGTCGTTGAAGTACTCGGATTTGCGATCGAGGTGGAACTCACGCAGTATCACGTGACCGAGCGCCATGCCGAGGGCGGCGTCCGTGCCCTGCTTCGGATGCAGCCACGTGTCGGAGAGCTTCGCCACTTCCGAATAGTCGGGCGTGATCGCGACCGTCTTGGTGCCCCTGTAGCGCACCTCGGTAAAGAAGTGGGCGTCGGGCGTGCGTGTCTGCGGGACGTTCGATCCCCACGCGATGATGTAGCTCGCGTTATACCAGTCCGCCGACTCCGGCACGTCGGTCTGCTCGCCCCACGTTTGCGGGCTCGAAGGCGGCAGATCGCAGTACCAGTCGTAGAAGCTCATGCACACGCCGCCGATGAGCGAGAGATAGCGGCTGCCGGCCGCATAGGAGACCATCGACATCGCCGGGATCGGCGAGAAGCCGAGCACGCGGTCGGGACCGTACTTGCGGATCGTGTAGATGTTCGCGGAGGCGACGATCTCGTTCACTTCATTCCACGACGAACGCACGAACCCGCCCATGCCACGTATCGACGTATACGACTTGCGCTTCTTCGGATCCTCGACGATCGATGCCCATGCTTCGACCGGCGCGAGCGTCTGGCGCGCCGCCCGCCACAGTCGCAGCAGATCGCCGCGCACCATCGGGTACTTGAGCCGGTTGCCGCTGTAGAGGTACCACGAATAAGACGCGCCGCGGGCACAGCCGCGCGGCTCGTGATTCGGCATGTCGGGCCGCGTGCGCGGGTAATCGGTCTGCTGGGTTTCCCACGTGACGATGCCGCCCTTCACGTAGATCTTCCAACTGCACGAGCCAGTGCAGTTGGTGCCGTGCGTCGAACGCACGATCTTGTCGCTCTGCCAGCGCTTGCGATAAGCCTCCTCCCACGTGCGGTCCTCTTCGGTGACCATGCCGTGGTCACCCGCGAAATTGGTGCGCGTTGCACTGAAGAATTTCAACCGATCGAGAAAATGACTCACTTGCGTTTGCTCCTGTTGTCACCTTCCACTAGCACGGCCGCACGGCGCTCTTACGCGAGTAGAACCACCACGTGAGCGCAACGCAGGTCAAATAAAAAACGATGAATGCATAGAGCGCTGCGTGCGGGCTGCCCGTCAAGGTGATCGATGTGCCGTAGCTCTTGGGAATGAAGAAGCCGCCGTACGCGCCGAGCGCGGCGGTGAAACCGAGCACCGCGGCCGCCTGTTTGTTGCCTTCACGCACCGCTGCCGCCTCCGCGGCGGGATCGCGGCTGCGCATCGCCGCGAGACACTCGTCCGTGAAGATCACCGGGATCATGCGGAACGTCGAGCCGTTGCCGACGCCCGCCGTTATGAAGAGGACCAGAAAACAGACAAAGAAGCCGGTCAGGTTCCCTGCTGCCGCGCCTTGCGGCAGAAAGTGCATCACGCCCAGCACGCCCGCAAGCATGGCCACGAAATTCCAGAAGGTGACGCGCGCGCCGCCGACCTTGTCGGCGAGCCAGCCACCGACCGGTCGTATCAGCGCCCCCACGAAAGGCCCCATCCATGCGAACTCGAGCGGA
>DASSSG010000157.1:0-2966 GCA_035708545.1 Bryobacteraceae bacterium
GAAGCGGTAGAAATCACACGCTTTCAAACGAGAAATCTGCCCCCTTTACGTTACGCGCAACAGGTTTCCCGCCCAGTTTCATAGGTTTGCATTTTTGGCAAGCGAGATGCGTTAGGGCTGGCGGGGCTCGGGCAAAGGAACTCCGGCCCGCGGACTACAGGCGTTTCGACGCCGACAGCAATCAGCTCAACCGAAGTGGAGGAGACTCAATGATCAAGAATTTCAAAGCGTTTGCCGCTGCATCCTGCCTGGGCGTGGCCACGCTGGCGGTTACGCAATTCGCCATGGCAGATCAGTGGAACAAGAAGACCATCCTGACGGTCAACGAGCCAATTCAGGTTCCGGGTAAGGTTCTGCAACCCGGCAAGTATGTCATGAAGCTGCTCGATTCCCCGTCCAACCGGCACATCGTTCAGATCTTCAACGAGCGCGAAGACCAGTTGCAGACCACGGTTCTCGCGATCCCGAACTATCGTCTGCAGCCAACCGGAAATACCGAATTCCAGTGGTGGGAGGTTCCCGCCGGTCAGCCGCGCGCAATGCGTGCGTGGTTCTACCCCGGCGACAACTTCGGCCAGGAGTTCGCTTATCCCAAGACTGCTGCCGTCCAGATCGCCGCGGTCAACCAGGCGAACGTTCCGACCACGTATGCCGAGACCGAGGCTGAGCTCTCAACAGCTCGCGTAGGCACCGTCGATCGTGCCGGTACCGAGATGGAACTGGATCGCCAGACCTACTCTCGTCCGAGCGATGCGCAGGCGGCTGCTCCAACTCAGCAGGACAACGCGATGGTGGCGCAGAGTCGCGCGACCCCGCAACCGGCCGATACCAGCGCGGAGATGAGCCGCGCGCAGAGCGCTGAGGTGCAGCGCACGACGCCGACCGGCGCCGACACGGGCGCTCATCACCGGCTGCCTGACACGGCCAGCCCGTTCCCCCTGTTCGGTCTCGCGGGCTTCGCCTCGCTGGGCGCGAGCCTTGCGGTCCGCGCGCTCGCAAAACGCAGCTAACCAGTCACTGCACACAGACATAAGCAACACTCCCGCCCGGCGGCCCATCTAACGGTTGGGCGCCGGGCTTTTCTTCTTCCGGCGAGCTAACCTGGAGGTAAGTACCATGCGCCGTCCAGAAGTGCCTTTTCTTGTTGCGATTCCTGTCGCAGCGCTCCTTGTCACGGCCCAGCAACAGACGCCTCCCGCCGGTCCGGCTCCGAATCCGCCGGCGCTGCCCACAGCTGCGCCGGAAGAGGCGAGCCGGGATCGCTCAGCGGCCGCGGAGAGCGGAAAGAAAACTCCGCCGCCGGAGGGGATCCTGCTGGGCCCCGCCCCCCGAGATCTCCGCCTGCCGCCACCTCCGCCCGGACCCAATGACTATGTCGTTTCGAGCGACGTGGACGTGGTGCTGCTCGACGTCAGCGTCAAGGACTCCCGCGGCGGCTTCGCTTCCGGGCTGCAGAAGGAAACCTTCAAAGTTCTGGAAGATGGTAAGGAGCAACAGCTCAGCATTTTTGCGGCTCAGGACACGCCCGTGACGGTCGGCCTCGTCATCGACCACAGTGGCAGCGTGCGTACCAAACGCCCCGAGGTGATCACTGCCGCGCTGACCTTCGCCGGCAAGAGCAACCCGCAGGACGAGGTCTTTCTCGTCAACTTCAACGATCGCGCCTGGCTGGGACTTCCCGAGAACGTGAAATTCACGGACAACATCAACCTTCTGCGGAGCTCGATGATCCAGGCGCCCATGCAGGGGCGGACGGCCATCTATGATGCGCTGAAGAAAGCGCTGGAGCATGTGCAGATGGGCCGCCGCGATAAGAAAACGCTCGTCGTCATTTCCGATGGCGGTGACAACGCCAGCGAAACCACCGAGGATGAAATCGTCCGAATGGCTGAGGAATCGCTCGTCACGATTTACACCGTCGGTATCTTTGGGCCGCACGAGAAGGAAAGCAACCGCGGGTTCCTGAAGAAGCTGGCATCGATCACGGGCGGCGAGTGGTTCATGCCCGACGAGATTTCCGAGCTCGTGGGCGTGTGCGAGAAGATCGCCCAGGACATACGGAACCGCTACACCATCGGGTACGTGCCCACGAACAGGACCTTTGACGGCAAAGTCAGGCGTCTGAAGGTCCTGGCGAGCGCTCCGGATCGCGGCAAGTTGTCGGTGCGTACGCGGACGCACTACATAGCCGCGCTGTCCGGCAATGAGCTGCCGCACAGGCACAAGCATCACCGGTAACCGGCCACATGAATTCGATTCTGAACAGTGGGGACCGGCCCCGGCGCCGCCGGAAGCGCACTCGTGCACTGAGGCGGCTCGAATATATCCTGCTTGCGGTTGGATTCCTGTGCATCGGCATCTACGTGTACTCGCTTGCCGAGAGCGGGTTCTGGCAGAGCTATGACGAGTACCGTCTGGAAGCCACGATGCGAGGCGCGAAACCCTCGGCATTTGGGTACGTGCGGCATCTCATATCGGGATCCGGAGCAGCGAAATCGGCCGAGGACGAGAACGCGTACAGCGACCTGCCCGCGAAGGTCCCGCGCGTATACCGCACGCCGCCGCCCTTTGGGATCATCGGCCGGCTGGAGGTGCCGCGGTTGAACGTGTCGGCAGTGGTTCGCGAGGGTGTCGATAAGAAGACGCTGCGGCGCTCGGCCGGCCACGTGCCTGGCACGCCTCTTCCCGGCGACGAAGGCAACGTGGCCGTAGCGGCGCACCGCGATACGTTTTTCCGCGGTCTCCGTGATATCCGCCAGGAGGATCGCATCCGCATGATCACGCCTGACGGAACCTTCGATTATGTGGTGCGTTCAACAGAGGTGGTGAAGCCGGCCGAAGTGCAGGTGCTCGGCTCCACGAATGGCAGGCGTGAGCTGACTCTGATCACGTGCTATCCGTTCAATTACGTCGGGCATGCGCCAAACCGGTTTATCGTCAAAGCCGAGCAGGATTCCGTTCAGCCC
>DASSSG010000158.1:0-5753 GCA_035708545.1 Bryobacteraceae bacterium
AGGAACGCTCCGGCATTCTGGAGCAGCGACGTCATGCCCGTCCAGAAGGTCTTCTTGCCGGCAATCATTTGCGCCGGCAGGCCCTGCGCCCGGAAAGTCTTATCGAGCACCGATCCCAGCAGGTCGAAACTGAAGAAGCCGATTCCCCATAGCCCCACCACGCCCGCAAACGCCAGCAGCATGCCCACGATGGCATTGCGACGCCAGCGAGGATCGGTGAAGAGATCGGTCATGCTGCCGAGGTGCTTTTTGTCGTGGCGCGCTCGCTGCCATGCCTCGGGCTCATGCAGACGGCGGAAGATCGCCAGGCAAAGAAAAGCAGGCAGTGCGCCCACGATGAACATCCAGCGCCATGCGCTGCCCACGGCGCCGGTCTCTTCGAGGTGTCCGAGCGAGATTCCGATGAGGGCGGCAAGCATGTTGCCGACGGCCGAGAGCGCCTGCAACCAGCCGAGCGCGAACGGACGCGCGCGCTCGGGCATCGTCTCCGCGACCAGCGCAACGCCGACGGAGAACTGGCCGCCGACGCCGAGGCCCGTGAGGAACCGGTACACAGAGAAGTCCCATACACCCGTGGAAAGCACGCTGAGGCCGGTGAAGAGCGAGTAAGAGAGGATCGTGAGGATCATCGTCTTGGCCCTCCCGATCCGATCTCCGAGGATGCCGAAGAACACGCCGCCTGAGGCCCAGCCCAGCATGAAAATCGTGGTCGACCAGCCGGAGTAGCGGAAGATCGCGCCGGCATCAGCACCGGGTCCGAGCAGTTCGATGATTGCGGGCCGCCGGGCCAGATTAAACAACTGCTGGTCCATGGTGTCGAACAACCAGCCGAGCGAAGCCACGATCAGGACGAACCAGTGATAGCGGTTGAGCTCCTTGTACCAGGGCGCGCCGGTAGCGGGGGCGGTGACGGACTGCGCGGGATCGTCAAATTGCATGGAACCTACATTTTAAGTGACACGTTCTGGTTGTACCGAGCGCCACGCGTGTGTCGTCAGACAGAGTGGGGGCGGGTCTTCGAGTTCTGGAACCCGTCATGAAATGCATGATTAAGTACGTTTGCGCGACTGCGCTGCTGGTGTTTCCCGTTTTTGCGAGTACTCCTGATTACTTTCCACTGGAAGCCGGGAATTCGTGGACCTACCGGTCAGAGGGCCGGTTCGGCACGAACATCGGCACGATCGAAGTGCTGCGCGCGGATGTGATCGATGGACGCACCTGGCATCTGGTCGATTTCTTCGGCCGGCCGGAATGGCTGCGCGTGCGAGACGACGGAGCGCTGGTGGCGTGGGACGCGACAGCACGGCGCGAGAAGCTGTGGTTCAACTTCGCCGAGGAGGAAAAGCGGCCATTTGCGACGGAATTCGATCAGTGTGTAAAGGCGGCGCAGGTCGAATCGAAGTCCGCGCGATACAACGGGCCGCTGGGCTCGTTTACGAACGCACTGCTCGTCCGGTTTGAGCCGGCCTGCGCCGACGCGGGCGCCACGCAGGCGACGTTTCTGCCGTACGTCGGGCTCGTTTCGGTCGAGATGACGAGCATCGCAGGTCCGCGGACGTGGCAGCTCATTCAGGCCAGGATGGGGCTGACCGAAGTTTCGACGGGCCTCGTGAGCAGCCGGCTCTCGCTCGATTCGCATGTTTATGCCTCGGGCAGCCGGGAGATGCTGGCGCGGCTGTCCGTTCGTAACACGACGGCACGGCCGCTGGTTCTGAACTTCCGTTCGGGCCAGCGGTATGACCTGAACATTCGCAACGACAGGGGCGAGACTGTTTACGTCTGGTCGGCAGACAAGGGTTTCATTCAGGTACTCGGGACGGAAACGATAGCTCCGGGCGGCGAGCGGAGCTGGGTGATCATCGTTCCGCTCGCGACGCTGCGCCCGGGCAGGTACGTTGCGGAAGCGTGGGTCACGAACGACCTGCCGAAATCGTACGCGGCGAGTGTCGGCTTCGAGGTTGCGGAGGTGACTACGCAGCAGCCGCGGTAGCCGGCCGTTCACGGCTTTTCGGCAACGAGAATGAGGCTCTGTCCCAGCGGCAGATTCATGCCGGCGGCGATCAGCTTTGATTCGACGGCAAGCGGCAGGTACAGCAGCCGATCGAGCCACGGCGCGACGGGCGCGGTTCCGCTTGCAGGCGGCTTGCGCAGCAGCGGCTCCCACAGGCGAAACCTCACGAGCGCGATCGGCACAAGCAACGTGTTCGCATAAGTGCAGCGAAGAACGCGGAAGCCGTTCTCGCGCGCAAGCCGCACGAGGCGTCCGCGTGTGAAGCGCTGGCGCTCGCGGGTGAACATCGAGTGACGGCTGCGCAGGGCGTCGAGAGCGGAAACGCGGAGCACGAGCAGACCGCCAGGCCGCAAGACGCGGGCAAACTCGGACATGGCGACGCGCTCCTCGCCGCGCGGAAAATGCACGAGCACGTCGAGCGAAAACACGGCGTCGAAGGATCCATCCCGGTATGGGAGGCGTGAAATATCGGCCTGTGTCAGGCGGCTGAGCGCGGTTGCGCGCGCCAGATCCAGTCCCTCGCGAGCGACGTCAGCCGGGAACAAGCGCCATCCGCAGCGCTCCTGAAGCACGCCGGCGAAATGGCCGGTGCCGCAGCCGGCATCGAGCACCCGAGCAAGCGAGCGGCCGCGGACGAGCGGGTCGAGCAGCCCGAACAGGATGCGCTGCATGCCGCGGAACCACCACAGGTTGTGCTCCGCCCGGGCGAGTGTCGCAAACTCGGCAGGGTTCATAAGCGGCGGAGGAGAACCAGACGAACCCACAACAGCAGCAGCTGACGGAACGTGGTGAACAGCGATCGGACACGAAAGAACTGCGACCGCCCATGCTGCCGCGGGTAGTGGCTCACGGGCACCTCGACTACGCGGCAGCCGGTAAGCTCGATCTTCTTGACCAACTCGACACAAACCGTGCCGCTGGTCGCCGCGAGGCGGATGCGGTCGAGCAGGGAGCGGCGGATCAGGCGGAAGTCGCAGTCGATATCGCGCAGGCGAATGCCGAAAACCACGCGGGCGAACTGGTTATAGATCCTGCCGAGCCAGATGCGATGCAGCGGATCGTGGCGCGCCGTTTTGCAGCCATTCACGAGACCGACATCGGGAGCCATCACGGCCAGCAGACGCGGGAGGTCGGCAACGTCGTACTGGCCGTCGCCATCGGTGTAGAACACCAGGTCCTTGCGGGCGGAAGCGAAACCGCTGCGCAATGCTGCGCCATAGCCACGGTTTTTCCGGTGCGTGACGATGCGGAAGCGCTCGCCATGTTTCGAGCGGAGCTGCTCGAGAATGTCGGCCGTCGCGTCGGCGCTTCCGTCGTTCACGACGATTACCTCAAAATCGGCCGCGACCGCGGCAAGAACGCCGAACGTCTTGTCGATCAGCGGCGGAAGGCTCGGCGCGTCATTATAGGCCGGAAAGAAGACGCTGATCGAGGGTTGTACCCGCTGGGCCGGGGCCAACAGAACAGTATGTCATCGGGCGTTCACATGATTGGCATGGATCGGTGGTAGTCTGTTTGTCCATGATCCGGACCGTCTCGCTTCTGATCGTTTTCTGCGCCATGACAGCCGCACAGTTTGATACAGGCGCGGTACTCGGCACCGTACGCGATCGCACTGATGCAGTCGTCCCGGCGGCCCGCGTCACTCTGAGAAACGTCGATACGGGCATCAGCACGATCAAAGACACCGCCGAGGATGGCAGCTACGAGTTTGTGAACGTGAAGACAGGCCGCTACACGGTCGTCGCGCAGAAAGCAGGCTTTACGGAAGCGGCTGCCGAGAACTTCGTCGTCAGTGTGGGCGCGCGGCAGCGAGTGGATCTCGTCATGAGCGTCGGCCAGGTGACGGAGCGAGTCGAGGTCACCGCGACGGTGCCGATCGTGCAGTCAGAATCGAGCGAGCGCGGCCAGGTGATCGAGGCGAAGAAGATTGTCGAGCTGCCGCTGAACGGCCGCAACTACGCCGATCTGGCGCTGCTTTCGACGGGGGTGCGGCGTTCGAGCTACGCGGTCGCGAACCCGCCGCGCGAGGGATCGTTCAACGTAAACGGGCAGCGGAGCACGTTCAACAACTTCCTGCTGGACGGCGTAGATAATAACGCATACGGCACGAGCAATCAGGGCTTTTCGAATCAGGTGGTGAATCTCCCTCCGGATGCGATCCAGGAACTGCAGATCGTGACGAACAACATGAGTGCGGAGTACGGGCGGACTTCGGGCGCGATGATCAATGCGTCGATGCGCACGGGTACGAACACGTTCCACGGCTCGGCATGGGAGTTCCTGCGCAACGATAAGCTGAATGCGGTGGGGTTCTTCCCGCCGGCCGGCGGTGTCAAACCGACACTGCGCCGCAACCAGTTCGGGTTCGTGTTCGGCGGGCCGGTGATTCGCGACCGCGCCTTCTTCTTCACGGACTGGGAAGGCTTCCGCGAGCGGACGAGTTTTCTGGTTTCGTCCAATGTGCCGACGGCTGCGCAGCGTCAGGGCATCCTCGGCGTGGCCATCACGAACCCCCTCACCGGAAAACCATATCCCGCGAATACCCCGATTCCGCGCGAGGACATGACGCCGCTCGCGCGTTTCATCCTCGATAACCTGGCGCTGCCCAACTCGAACGACCCGCGCGCGCCCAACCGGTTCGACAACATCCGTGCGGACCGGAACAACACCGACAAGATGGATGCGCGCATCGATGGCCGCGTCACGCCGGCTCTGAACGCGTTCATCCGCGCGAGCCATCGGAAGACGAATATACTGCAGTCGCCGGATATTCCCGGGCTGGCGGGCGGCGGGGGAAACGGGTTTATTCGGATTCTCAACCAGCAGCTCGCATTTGGCGCGACATGGACGGTTACGGCGGCATCGGTGGTCGAGGCTCGTATGGGGTTTTCGAAAACGCGCGCCGGCAAGGAACCGCCCTTTACAGGCGGAGCCAGCATGCGCGAGCTGTTCGGGATTACGGGTCTGCCGGAAGACCGGCGGCTTACCGGCGGTATCACGAACCAGGATGTGACCGGCTTCACCGCTTTCGGGCGCCAGGCAACGAACCCGCAGTGGCAGCACCCGTTCCTGTATGACCCGCGCGTGGTCTATTCGCAGATCGCCGGGCGTCACTCAGTGAAGGCCGGGTACGAATATCAGCGCGTCCACACCGAAATTCAGGACGTAAATCCGCTGTACGGCCGGGATTTCTATCAGGGAGCGTTCTCCGGCCACAACCTCGCGGATTTCATGTTCGGACTGCGCAACCGGTATGCGCTGACAAACTTCCTGATCGCGAACTACCGGCAGGTCGGCAACATGCTCTATGTGCAGGACGACTGGCGCGTGCGCAAGAACCTGACGCTGAACCTGGGAGTCCGGTACGAGTACTTCACGCCGCAATGGGAGGCGAGCAACCTGCTCTCGAACTTCGACCCGGCGGCGCGCAGGCTGGTTCCGGCGAAGAGCGGCTCCATCAGCGACCGCGCGCAGGTTGATCCGGACCGGAACAACTGGGCGCCGCGCGTGGGGGTCGCGCTGGCGCTGAACCCGCGCACAGCCATGCGGAGCGGCTATGGGATCAGCTACATCCATTTCAACCGCTCGGGCGGCGGCAATGTGCTTGCGATTAATGGACCGCAGGTCGTGAACGCGCTCGTCAACCAGACGCCGGCGCAGGCGACCTTCCGCCCGACCATGTCCGGTTATCCGGCCGGCCTCACTGATCCCGACAAGTTCAATCCCGCGACGGCGAACA
>DASSSG010000159.1:0-2381 GCA_035708545.1 Bryobacteraceae bacterium
AGAGAACGGAAGCGGCGCTGGATGTCGCTGTGGTTCACCAGCACCAGTATAAAACAAAACTACTTCAACTTGTTCTATTTATTTCCTGACAGTCCCGGCTTAAAGCCCCGGGCAGGCTCTGAGCCGGCACTGCCTCGTCCAGTACCGCGGCGACCGCGTGGATGACGGATGCGATCCGGACAGCGGCGGCGATACTCTCCTCCGTCATGCCTTTTTCCCGAATGACCTTCTCATGCGAATCGACGCACGCTCCGCAGCCATTGATCGCGGACACGGCGGCACACCACAATTCGAAATCCACCTGATCGACGCCGTGGTTTCGAATGCCCTGCATGCGCAGGCGCGCGGGGATCGACGAGTACTTCTCGTTCGACGTGAGATGCAGGAAACGGTAATAGATGTTGTTCATGCCCATGAGGGCAGCCGCCGTTCTGGCGGCATTGAACGCCGTGGCGGTGAGGTGAGGCTCCGCCTCGGCCAGCACGGCGCGGGTGACGAGCGGGTTGCGCGATGCGATGGCGCTCGCCACAGCGGTGCCCCAGAGCTGTTGTTCGCTCAGGTCGGTCTGGCGGAGAACGCTCGACATGTTCAGCCGCAGATCCTTCGCGTAGTCGGGAATGAGATCCAGCAGGGTATCGATGCTCATACCAGTGAAGCCGGGGCAGCCGTGGCTGCGCCGCCCGGGCCGTCCTCTTACACCTGCAGCGTAGCCTGACCCTTCTGCCAGTTGCAGGGGCACAGCTCGTCCGTCTGCAGCGCGTCGAGCACGCGGAGCACCTCATCGATATTGCGGCCGACACTCAGATCGGTGACGGATACGAAGCGGATTACGTTATCGGGGTCGACAATGAACGTGGCGCGCTGGCAGACGCCTTCGCTCGGATCGAGAATGCCGAGCTCTTCCGCGAGCTCGCGTTTGATGTCCGCAATCATGGGGAACGGAAGGCTCTTGAGATCGGGATGCTGCTGGCGCCATGCGAGATGGACGAATTCAGAATCCGTGCTGCCGCCGATGATCTGGGCGTCGCGATCGCGAAATTCGCGGTCGAGCTTCGCGAATCCGGCGATCTCCGTCGGACACACGAAGGTAAAGTCCTTTGGCCAGAAGAAATATACCTTCCACTTACCCGGGTAATCCTGATCGGTCAACTCACGGAACGCTTTGTCCTTTTCCGTGCTGACGGTCGCCTTGAGGCGGAATGAGGGAAATCTCTCTCCAACACCGAGCATTCAGTTCTCCTTGCTGATTTCGCAGTTTATTTACGCCGGCTGCATTTCTCACATACGCCGAGCACTTCTACCAAACAGCGTTCCACCCGGAAGCCGGCGGGCGGGCGGGACTTGAGGCGGACGGGCTCGACGGCCTCGTCATCGAGATCCACTATGGCCCTGCAGCGAAGACAAACGAGATGATGATGCGGCTCGAGATTGATTTCGAGCCGGGCGCAGCCGTGATGCGGGCTCGCCTCGCGCAGCAAGCCGTGATCGATGAAGATCCGGATGTTCTTGTACACGGTTCCGAGCGAGATGGACGGAATTTGCCGCCGCACGCGCCGGTATACCTCTTCCGGACTGGGATGGTGCCGGCTGTCCATGAGCGCCTTGTAGATCACGGTGCGCTGATGAGTGACCGCGAGACCGCGCTCGGAGCACCGCGCGCGAAAGTCCGCGATCAGCTCGTGGTCTGTGGCACGCATCGATAACAACCATTAAAGGAGAATTATTATCGTTTGTCAAACGTGGGCCAGGTGACGCCCGTTCACACCGGGGTGTCGTTGTTCGTGTGAAGCTGAGCTTCCCGCTGGCACCTGCGGCTGGCACCAGCCAATCGCGACGATTTATGCGACGGGAAACCATGACGAGGAGTACGTCGGAGAGCTGTACACGGGGACCACACCGGGAGCCGCTCGAAAGAAAATCGTGAAGTGCGCCGACTGAGAAAAAGGTTTGCTCGAGAGAATCCGGTCGCTGGCGGCGCACACCGCCGCGCGAATCGGGGCCGCTACACATGGAGGGAATACACCGCACCCGTGGTGAAGGACGGGTGCGGTTTTGGCGTTATGCGACGCCGGGGATTTTGATGATCTTCTTCTGGATCGCGTACTGAACGAGCTGAGCCTTATTGTGGATGTCGAGTTTGCGCATGAGATTGAACTTGTGGGCCTCGACAGTCTTCACGCTGAGACTGAGGTCGCAGGCGATCTCCTTTACGGAGTTGCCTTCGGCGAGCATCTTCAGTACTTCGCGTTCGCGCGTGGTGAGTGTCGCGAAGCGCGGCAGCCGGTTGGTCGACTTGATCCGTGAGCGGAAATCGTCAACGAGCTGCGACAGCATTCGGGGACTCAGATAACTGCCGCCGCGGCAGATGTCACGGACAGCAG
>DASSSG010000160.1:0-4259 GCA_035708545.1 Bryobacteraceae bacterium
CGCCCGTTCGTTCCACTTGCCTCCGCAGCCACGGGCGCCTGAGCGTATGCCCATGGAACTCGATGCTCACGCAGGCACGCAGGGCAACGGTAGTAGCCGCGATACGGCCACATGGGAGCCGGATGCATGAGCGTGCACCACAGTCCAGCGATTCGTGACCAGAATGCACTCATCATCTTCCTCCTCGGTCTCGCATTCACTCTCTGAACAGCAACGGAGTGGCCATTCGGTGCGCTCCCGGAATGACGGCACTAACCGAAGTTCGTCACGACGGCTAAGATGCCGGATGATGCCGACTTTTCGGCGACTGACGCGATTACATGCCGAAGGCCGGCAACAGGTCAGTCCGTCCGTGACGACGCGAGTTCTTTGGACACTGAGGCAACCAGGCTATCGACGGCGATCCGGGCGGCTGCCGACAGGCTGCTGACGACCCCTGCGACGTCCCGGTTCTGAACCGCAACGGCTTCCGACGCGGTGTGACTCCAGACAACGGAGCCGGTGCGACCGTCGATGAGCTGCGCGGAAATCGTGCAGACTGCTCGGACGTCGTGGCCCTGATCCGACTCTTCCAGCCGCTCGATGTTGCCCGTCAGCACGTATGCAGGCTGCAAACCTCGCTCGTGAACGGCGACGCTTTTGAAGAGCGACTGCGACCGAAGAGCGTCCGCCATGTGTCGTGTGATTGCCTCGCGTGGACTGATCGCCCAGCGATGATGTTCGTAGAACCCGACTTCCTCCGGACCGGGGCGAAATACGATGCGGCCCTCGCAAATGTATTCCGGGCATCCGAAGCTGCGCACCGCGATCGGCCCTAGCACGGCTTGCGGCGGTGCAGTGCGAGGCGCCGGCGCGGGCAGATTGAGAAGGTAGCTCGTGGGATAACGGACGCTTCCGCAGCCGGCGAGCAGGACAGCAAAGATCACAGCGGCAAGTTCTTTCATTGAGGGACCCTCCGATCCGGGGGCTGTTTGGTGCGGACGAGACTCCACGGGCGCTGCTTGATCGATTCGCTCAACGCGCGGACGTTCTCAGAGGTAGTACGCAGATTCCGCACGGTCTCGGCGACGTCCCCTTCGTTCGTCTGAACGACATCCTGCACGCTCGCCACCAGAGTGCGGGCCTCCTGCAGAGTACGTTCCAGTTCGGCGAGGTTCTTCGTGAGCGGGTCGCGGATCGCAGTCACGGTGTTATTCACGTTGCTTACCGTCCGGTCCGCGTTGGCGACGACTGGTTCAATGGAAACCACGACGGAGTCCACGTGTTTCGCCAACTCAGAGATTCGATCGGTGATTTGGGCGATTTTGGGCGATTCCCGGCCCAACAACGTGTTTATGTCGGCGAGGATCTTCTCGATCTTTTTCTGGTTCCCGGGTCCGCTGATCTCGTTGAGATTTGCCAGGAACTTCCGCGCCTCTCCGGTTAGGATTGGGATCTCGCGCCCGAACGTCGCTATGAGGGCGTTCGCCGAGTCTGCAACGTGGGCCACTCGACGCGTGATTTCCTCCAGGCTTACCGCTTCCTGAGACGACACAACTTCACCTGCGGCCAGGCGTCGGGCGTCGTTGGTTCCCGTGGTGATCGAAAGCGCCGGGCTGCTCATGATGCTGACGGTTCCAACCTGCGCGGTCGATTTCTCGTTCAGCGGAGTGCCGGTCCTGACATCGAACGCGATCTCGATGCGAGTCGGATCTTCGGAGGCGGGTCGCACTGCCTTGACCTCACCCACCTTGATGCCGCCGAAAAGTACAGAGGCGCCGGGCGCGAGACCGCCCGCGTACCGTAAGTAGGTCCTGTAGGGTACCTGCCCACGCACGGTTTGGGTCGCGCGTACGTAATACATTGACGAGGCGAGAACCAGCAGACTGGCGATTACAAAGGCGCCGACCTTTGCGTCCGTGCTCATATCCGAACCTTCCGAAGTTGTGACGTGATGGCTCCCGCGAATTCGCCCGCGACAGGGTCAGGTTGCCGGTCAAGGAACTGCCGAAGCCGCGGATGGTCGGTTGCCGAGAATTGCTCCTTCGTGCCGACGGCAATGAGGCGGCCCTGGTGGAGCATGGCGACGCGGTCGGCGATATGGAACGCGCTCTCGAGTTCGTGAGTGACAACAAGGATGGTCATGCGGAAAGTGCGTTTCAGGAACAGGATCAGTTCATCCACTCCCGCGGAGACAATCGGATCGAGCCCCGCGGAAGGCTCGTCAAAAATCAGCAGCTCCGGATCCAGCGCCATCGCGCGCGCGACCGCCGCCCGTTTCCGCATGCCGCCCGATAGCTCGGGAGGGTATAGCCCGACCGCGTCAGAGAGTCCGACGGCTTTCAGCTTCATCCAGACCATCAACTTGATGGTGGAATCAGCGAGACGCGTCAGCTCCTGCAATGGCAAGGCCACGTTGTCCTCGACGGACAGCGAATTGAACAGCGCTCCCGCCTGAAATGCAACCCCGATGCGCCGGCGAACCGCTGCGAGCTCGGACGGGGAGCAGGAAGTGATGTCCACCCCGTTG
Organism: Bryobacteraceae bacterium; assembly: GCA_035708545.1. Taxonomy (GTDB): domain Bacteria; phylum Acidobacteriota; class Terriglobia; order Bryobacterales; family Bryobacteraceae; genus DASSSG01. The sequence goes on from DASSSG010000160.1 coordinate 2,510, forward strand.
ATCCGGATGCTGCCGCTATCGGGTTTCGTGAGCCCCAGCACGTGCTTGAGCAGCGTGGTTTTGCCGGATCCACTGCCGCCAAGCAGGACCAGAATCTCGCCGCGGTGGACGTCGAGGCCGACTCGGTCCAGCACGCGCCGCGACCCGTACGACATGGACACATCGCGAATCGAGATCGCGGGATCGGGTATGCTCGGCGGGTCGCCCGTCATGCTGCGGCACTCCATCCCATGAGGTAGAAGATAGCGGTGGCGGCGAGATCCGCCAGGATCACAAGGAACGTCGATTTGACCACCGCAGCCGTCGTCGAAAGGCCGACAGCTTCGGGGCCGCCGCGTACCCGCAGACCTTCGAGGCAGCCAACGTGGACGATAATGGTCGCGAAAACAACACTCTTCACCAGCGTGAACGTGATGTCCCGCAGCAAAATGGATTCTGCGACCGCGTGAACGTACACCCGAAGAGTCATCTCGATGCTGAAGGCCAGGAAGATGTAGCCGGCGAAAATGCCGCAAAGAGTGCTAAGCACCGTGAGGCACGGCAGGGTGATCAAAGCCGCGAGGTACTTTGGCGCGAGTATAAACTCTACAGGGTCGAGCCCCATGACGCGGACGGCATCGACCTCTTCGGTGACCACCATCGTTCCGATTTCCGCGGAGATGGCGGATGCAGAGCGGCCGCTGACCGCAAGGGCGGTGATGAGCGGCCCGAGTTCGCGCGTGAAGCCGACGGCTACGAGGTCGACGACGTATTGCAGCGCGCCGAAGCGGCGCAATTCTGAGGCGCCCTGGAGTGCGAGGATGAACCCGGTGCACAGGGACATGATGCCGGCCATCGGGAGCGCGCTCGCTCCAATGGCGAACATCTGTTGAACGGCGGATCGCCAGCGACGGCGTTTGCCGACGATCGGCAAGACGCGCGGGAGCTTTCGAAACACCGTCCAGAACTGGATGGTCAGAGCGCCGGCATCCTCGGCATAGCCCGTCGCGGATCGCCCGACTTGTTCCAGCAGCGTCATCGGAACTCCACCTCCGAACCCGCTGCGCGGAAAACGGCATCGAGTTCGGCGATCTCGGCGAGCATCCTGCCCTGGCCTGTCATGCCCACCACCCGAAGAGTCACTGAATTGCGTTGAGCAGCCTGCAGTGCTTCGAGCAGTGTTGCGAGGCCGGACATGTCGAGATAAGCCACCGCGAGCACATCGATGATGACGACCTGTGCCGACGGTCGACGGAGCAGTTCCAGCAGGACGGAACGAAGATGCGGCGATGAATCGACGGTGACACGCCCGGTAACAGTGACGGTCGAGTGAGAACCCGCCCGTACAACGAGGATGCTGATCTCACCCGCTTCGTGAGCCTTGGTGTCGGGATCGTCGTTTCCGGCCCGTTTGAGAAGCATGCGATTTCAGTGCGCGATCAGCTCACGATGCGGTGCGCGCGCACCCCTTCCATGTGCGCTCCACACCGACGATCTCTGTACGCTCGCCTCGCTTGCGGACGTACACCTGAACTCTCTGGTTCGGGCGCGCGGGCGAGCCCAGCGTGGCCATCCAGTATCCGTCGGCCCGCATGTCCGGTAGCCTCGCCGAGTGCTCGCCCGATACCGGGACGACGGTCTCGCGCTCGTTATCGAACTCTGACCAGTGGATTCGGATTTCGAGGGCCGCGCCGAGGCCGTAAGCGGCTGCAACATCCACCCATTCGAGGCGGCCGTCACGTAGTTCGAACCGGTCGATCGGCAGAACTTT
>DASSSG010000161.1:0-4290 GCA_035708545.1 Bryobacteraceae bacterium
CAGAAGGCGGTTCGTGTTGCGCTCGCTCTGCACGCGGGCGAGGCTGCCCGAGCCGTCGTGGTTGGCGCCGGCACGATTGGCATCCTCGCCGCCCTGGTCCTTCGCGAACGCGGGATCGAGCCCGCGATCTTTTCAGTCGAAAAGCCCGGCTCGGCACGCGCTCGTCTGGTGGAGAGCGCCGGCCTCCGCTACACAGAGCAGCCGAACCTGCGCGGAGATATCGTCATCGAGGCCGCGGGGGCGCCGGCGGCCGCGGCAGCGGGCCTGTCCATGCTCGATCCTCTGGGAGTGCTCGTCATTCTGGGCGCGCCCGAGTCCGCGGGACCGCTCCCCTTCCGAGACCTCATCCTCGGCAACCGCATCATAGCCGGCTCCGTCAACTCCGCGCCCGAGGACTGGGCATCCGGTATCCGTGATCTCGGCCGCCTCGACCCCGCCCTTCTCGGTCGCATGATTCACCGTGTCGGCTTTGACGGCTTCCGCGAGAGCATTCTCGGTCCGCTGTTGCAATATCCGAAAGTCGTGCACCTACTACACTGAAAGTTCATCCATGCCACATACGTTTCGGCACGCCACGTGTAACGAGGCGTTTAAGGACTGGGAGTTCGCCGAAGAATGCAGGGCCATCCGGCGCATCGGTTACACGGGCATTGAGATCGCGCCCTTCACCCTGGCCGAGGATGCGGCCACGATCACGCCAGGACAACGCCGCGAGTACCGCTCGATGATCGGCGATGCCGGTCTCAGCTTTGTTGGCCTGCACTGGCTGATGGTCTCGCCGCCGGGCCTGCATATCACAACGCCGGACAAGGCGGTGCGCGAACGAAGCTGGCAACACATTCGCACGCTCATCGACCTGTGCGCCGATCTCGGGCCCGGCGGCGTCATGGTCTTCGGCTCGCCCCAGCAGCGTTCTTCGACCGGCGGCCTTCGGGCGCGAGATGCGACCCGGAACTACATCGAGGGTCTCGCCAGCGTCGCTTCGCAGGCGGAGGAGCGCGGCGTGACAATTCTCATCGAGCCGCTTTCGCCGGCCCAGACCGATGTCGTGACCACGCTCGACGAGGCCGCCGCGTATGTCGATCAGATCGGCAGTCCGGCGATTCAGACTATGTTCGACACGCACAACGCGGTGGACGAGCGCGAGCCGCACGCACTTCTCGTCGAGCGGCACTCTTCGAAGATTCGCCACGTACACGTCAATGAGATGGATGGAAAGCATTGTGGAACCGGTGACTACGACTTCAAACCCGTGCTCTCGACATTGAAGCGTCTCGATTACAAAGGCTGGATTTCGCTGGAGGCGTTCGACTTTTCGTACGGAGCCGAGCGGCTTGCGACCGAGTCCCTGCGCTACCTCGAGAAGGAAATCGAAAGGATCTGACACGCGTGAATCAGCATGTAGTCACGGGCGGTGCGGGCTTCATAGGGTCCGCGCTCGTGCGGGCGCTCCTCGCGGGCGGCGCCGAGCGTGTCACCGTCATTGATAACCTGCTCACCGGCTATGAGAAGAATCTCGCCGGCGTCGCGGATCGAGTCGATCTTCAGCGCATCGACATAAGGTATTACGATGCTGTCCGCGAGGCAGTCGCGGGTGCGCAGTACGTGTATCATCTGGCGGCGATTCCATCGGTTCCTCGCTCGATTGACGATCCCGTGCCCTCGCATGAGGTGAACGTGGATGGGACCTTCAACGTGTTCCTGGCCGCGAAGGATACGGGCGTGCGGCGTGTGGTCTACGCTGCCTCTTCGTCCGCCTACGGCGACACGCCGACGCTGCCCAAAGCCGAAACCATGCTGCCGCGGCCGAAGTCACCCTACGCGTTGCAAAAGCTTGTCGGCGAGTATTACGGCTCCGTGTTCACGTCGTGTTTCGGGCTGGAGAGCGTCGCGTTGCGGTTCTTCAACGTCTACGGCCCGCGCCAGGACCCCACGAGCCAGTACTCGGGCGTGATCTCGCGGTTTATGACGGCATTACTGAACCGGGAGCCGCCAACCATCTTCGGCGACGGCGAGCAGACCCGCGACTTCACCTATGTCGAAGACGTAGTCGAGCTGGTCATCAAAGCGGCGAAAGCGCCGAACGCGGCGGGCGGCATGTACAACGCCGGCAACGGCAACCGTTACTCGCTCAATCTGGTCTGGCGGACGCTGCAGAAGATCGAAGGCGTGAGCATCCGGCCGAACTACGGACCGCCGCGAGCGGGAGACGTACGCGACTCCCAGGCCGATACGACCGCGGCTGTCCGCGACCTCGGCCACGCGCCGCGGTTTTCGCTCGAAGCCGGCCTGCGCCGCACGCTCGAGTGGTATCGAACCGAACACTCCGCCCCTGCCCTGCTAACCTCGAAGTAATGCGACACGAGCTCGAAGCTGTTCTGCGCGTGCAAAGCCTGGATCTGCGCATCGCAGAGCTCGAGAAGGAGATCGCGGCATTGCCCAGGCACATCGCCGAGATCGAGAAGGCTCTCGAAGTACACAATCGGCGGCTCGAGGCCGATCGCGCCGCGCTTGCCGCCAATCAGCGCGACCGCAAGCGCCTCGAGGACGACAACAAGGTCCAGGAGCAGAAGGTCGCGAAACTCCGCGACCAGATGATGCAGGCGAAAACGAACGAGCAGTACCGCGCGTTCCAGCATGAGATCGAGTACTGCCAGAATGAGATCCGCAAGGGCGAGGACCGCATCCTGGACCTCATGAGCGAGGCCGAACCGCTCGAGGCGAACGTCAGGCGCGCGGAGCTGAGCCTGACAAAGGAGCGCGAGGACGTCGAGCGCGAGAAGGCGCGCGTACGGGATCGCAGCGCCGAGGACAAGCGCTTCCTCGCCGAAGCCAGAGCCGAGCGCGGCAACCTGTTCACCACCCTGAGCGATCGCACCGCGAAGGCCTACGACCGGATTTCCCGGAAATGGAAGGGGCTGGCTGTCGCGGATGCGACCGACGGCCGCTGCGGAGCGTGCAACATCTCCCTGCGTCCCCAGTACTATCAGGATCTGAAGACCTCGGATCGGCTGATGTTCTGTGAGAGCTGCGGCCGGATTCTGTATTACAAACCGGCCGTCGATCTCGAGCACGAGATGCACGCACCGCGCTGAGCGGCGGCACCTGCGAATCGCTCGGATCAGTGTCGCGTCAGTAAGAGACTGCCTGGCAATTTCGGCGATTCAGTCTGAATGGCCGTTCGCCGGCTCCCGTGACCTCCTTCGCGGAAGAAAGCTTCGCTCGTCTCGTTGCATCGCGCGTCGGCTTCCTCCAGCATCCGTTTCCATCCATTCCAATACCGGTGCAGACGACCAGGCCGAAACAGCGGAAATGCCTCCCGTGGTGCACGCCGGCACTTGCTGCCGCGCTTCTCGATCGGCACCGTCGCAATTCGCGGTCAAGAAAACGGCGGTCGCGCCGATAAGGCACATAGGTGACCCAATGCCTCTCCTCAGCTGGAACGACTCCTACAGCGTCAGGGCGCCGGCCATCGACGCACAGCACAAGCACCTGATGAAGTTGATCAATGACCTGCATGACGGCATGTCCCGCGGCGCGGGCAATGATGCTCTTGGCTCGGTGCTGGATGGACTGATCAAGTACACGCGCGCGCATTTTGCCGATGAGGAACGCGCGATGGAAGCGGCCGGCTACCCGAACCTCTTACAGCATAGGGCGGAGCACAAGGCCCTCACGGACAAAGTGCTGAAGTTTCGCGAAGACTTCGCCGCGGGACGGGTCGCAATCAGCATTCACGTCCTGACGTTTCTGAAAGAGTGGCTGAGCCACCACATCATGGGCAGCGACAAGCAGTACGCTCCCTGGCTGGCACAGCATCAGGCGTAGCTGACTTTTCCGAGTATGACGGGCCGCCGCGCGCCTGTGGCTGCCGGCAGATTCGACGGACGCCGGTTCCACGTCTCATAGGCGAGTACCGCAAACGCGATCGCCTCCTTCGCATCGGCATCGATCCCGAATTCGTCGGAAGTGCGGATGCGGACGCCGGGAAGGAACGCTGCGAGGTACGCCATGATCGCGCGGTTGTGTACGCCTCCGCCCGAGGCCACGATTTCGTCGACGCGTCCGGGGGCGAATCGTTCGATCCCGACAGCGACAGCAGCCGGCGTGAGTGCCGCTGCCGTCGCGATCAGCTCTTCAACAGGAAGCCCGCTGGCGACAAGCTGATTTACGAACTCGCGACCATATTGCTCGCGGCCTGCCGTCTTGGGCGGTGGGGCGCGGTAAAACTCGTCGGCAAGCAGTCGATCGAGAAGCTCGGCATTCACGCGATTTTTCGACGCAATCAAT
>DASSSG010000162.1:0-4036 GCA_035708545.1 Bryobacteraceae bacterium
TTCGTGCTGGTCAGCGACGGTTTTGACCCCGATCTCGCGCGATCGTTCCGGGAGGGCGAGGGATGGGTCATCGGCCGCGCGCTCGAGCCCGAGGAGGTTGAACGGGTTCTCACCGCGATCGATTCGCGGCAGCAGCGTGCGGCCAGGCGGTAGAAGCTGTGGAACCCGCTGGGTTCCGATATCGTCCCTGATTACGAGCTGTTCATTTACGGTCATCCTCTGATGGCCTGCGGAGCGAATCCCGGGGTTCGCTCCTTTTTGTGCGGCTCTGTGTTGAACTGGATATGATGTCACGCGTTTTTGTCGTTCTGTGCTCCGCAGCGGTACTTGTGGGGGCCGCTTCTGCGGCCGATAAGTACAGCGGTCCGCGGCCACCCAAACCCGACCTGCCGTACCTGCTTCACGCGGACAACCTGGCGCCGACGGAGCCTTCGATCGCCAAAGAAGAGACGCGGAAGGACGCGCTCGCCTACGTCATACCGGGCGCCACATCGGCTGCGCGCACGCCGCTTTCCGAACCCATCTTTCTGGTCCAGGTGGAGAAACTCGCTCCCCAGGCCCTCGGCATATACAGGATGGAAGTCCGCAATGGCAATCGCGAGGTCATCATTCCCCAGAAGAAGGTCAAGAACCCGCCGAAGCCGATTCCACTCAAGATCACGAAGCTCGATGACCGGTTGTACCGCGTCGAGGTGGACCAGCCGCTCGAGAACGGCGAGTACACGCTGTCGCCCGAAGGCTCGAACGACGCGTTCAGCTTCCAGATTTATTAGTGCTTTGGCCAGCGCCGGTTGCCAAACGGCGCGCAGCTTGACACCTGCCGCAGTAAATTAACATCTCCTCGCCGTGACCCTGCGGCGTCCACGTTACAATCGCTGGCATGTTTACAGGTCTGGAGCACACGGCGATCGCTTCGCCGGATCCCGCCGGACTGGCACAGTGGTACGTTGACACACTCGGCTTCGTGATCAATTTCAGTTACGACGGCAACTACTTCGTGAAGGCGCCGAACGGGGCGATGCTCGAGATCATCCCCAGCGAAGGCCCGCGCGCGCCGCAGAAGATGCGCGACCCCGGCCTCCGGCATCTGGCCGTTTCGGTCACGGACTTCGATCAGGCGTACGGCCGGCTGAAGCAGAGAAATGTTCATTTCCTCGGCGAGCCGATCAACAATCAGGGCAACCGGCTCGTGTTCTTCTCGGATCGGGACGGCAACATCCTTCATCTGGTTTCGCGGCCGCAGCCTCTTCCCTGACGGACCAGGGCCGCAGCTTTGCTGAAGCGGACCTTCAGGGCTTTCGAATATCGCGAATTTCGGCTGCTGTGGTTCGGCGCCTGTACCTCGAGTATCGGCACGTGGATGCAAAAGCTGGCGCAGAGCTGGCTCGTGCTGCAGCTGTCCAACCGGCCGTTTCTGCTCGGGCTCGACACCTTTCTCGGCGAGATACCGATCTTTCTGTTCTCACTGCTGGGCGGGGTCATCGCGGACCGGTTCGACCGCCGCAAGCTGCTGGTGGGCTCGCAGATCGTGCAGATGTCATGCGCGTTCCTGCTGGCTGCTCTGCTGGCGGCGGGCATGAGAGAAGTCTGGCCCATCCTGACTTTGTCGTTTGTGGTCGGCCTGGCCCAGGCATTCGGGGGCCCGGCCTACCAGGCGCTGATCCCGACACTTGTGGCGCCGAAAGATCTGCCCAATGCCATCGCGCTCAACTCGATTCAGTTCAACCTGGCGCGCGTGATCGGCCCCGTACTGGGCGGCATCGCGCTCGCGAGGCTGGGCGCGTCCTGGTGTTTTTCGCTGAACGGCGTGTCGTTCATCGCCGTGATTATCGCGCTGCTGCTGCTGCCGGGGCGGCGTTTCCCGCCAGCAAGTCTGACCATGCTCGACAGCATGAAAGAGGGGATCGGCTTCATCCGCAGCCGGCCGGGTCTCGAACCGCTGATTCTGCTCGCGTTCTTCATGACCATGCTCGGCGTGCCGCTGATCGTGTATCTGCCGGTAATGGCTCGCGACGTCTTCCACGGAGGACCGAACGCCTACACGATTCTGCTGTCCATCTCGGGAGCGGGTGCGGTGTTCGGAGCGCTTGCAGTCGCCGGATCGGGCCATGTGGAGCGGAGGGGCCTCATGGCACTGCAGCTCCTGATCACGCTGGGCGTGCTGATCGCGTGCTTCGGGCTCTCGCGCAGCCTGCCCCTGAGCTGCGTGTTGCTGTTCCTCGGTGGCGCGGCGCTGGTTGCGAGCTTCGCAACCGTAACCTCGGTTGTGCAGCTGATCGCGCCGGATGAAATGCGCGGCCGCGTCATGAGTGTCTATAACGTGGCGTTCCGCGGCGGCATGCCAATCGGCAGCTTCCTCGCGGGCCCGTTTGTGGAAACGCTGTCGGCTCCGCCCGTGCTGGCCGCCAACGGAGTCCTGCTCGTGGTGCTCGGACTCTTTTTCCTTTTCATGCACCGGCGCATCGCGCAACTATAGAATCAACACAGGCATGCATTTCGCCCTTCTGCTGTTCTCTCTCGCAACGTCAGTGGCCGATCTCGAGCGTGCGCGCGACCGGCAGGATCGAGCAGCACTGGAGAAGCTGGCGACTGAGGCGCGGGCGGCCGCGAGCAGGCAGCCGAACAGCGCGGCTGCACAGCACCGCCTCGCGGTGGCACAGTCATTCGCGGCGGAGGTCGCGATGGAACTGCGTGACAAGGCGCAGGCAAAGACCGCCGCTGAAGCGGGCATCGCGGCGGCAGAGAAGGCAGTGGCGCTCGACGGCGGGAACCCCGAGCATCACCGCATGCTGGGCACGCTGTGCGGCCAGGTGATTCCGGCGAACGTGTGGGCCGGGCTGAAATACGGCCGGTGCGCGCTCGACAGCATCAACAAGGCGATAGAACTCGATCCAAAAGCCGCCCTCAATTACGTCAGCCGCGGCGTCGGCAACTACTACCTCCCGCCCGCGTTCGGCGGCGGCGTTGATAAGGCAATCGAGGATTTCCGGAAGGCGCTGCAGCTCAACCCCCGTCTCGCCGAGGCCCACCTGTGGCTCGGAATCGCGCTGCGCAAGGCGAATCGGAACGCGGAGGCGCGCCAGGCGCTGCAGAAATCTCTGGAGCTGAACCCCGACCGGCTCTGGACGAAACAGCAACTGGAGAAGACACCCGCCCGGTGACACGCGACCATCTGCTGCTCGCGGCGGGAATCACGGCACTCACGGCAGTCTCCTTTTTTCGTTTTCCGGGCCATACGATTCTGCAGTCCGACACGCAAATCTACATCCCCATCCTCGAGCACCTGTGGGACCCGGCGGTGCTGGCGAACGATCCGATGGCGTCGCGTCCGCACGTGGTCTACACGACTTACGATGAGGTCGCGCTGGTGCTGCGGAAGGTGACCGGCCTCGGCTTCGAGCCGCTCCTGAGCGCACAGCAGTTCGTATATCGCGCTCTGGCGATCCTGGGCTTGTGGCTGATCGGGCGGGCCGCGGGGCTGTCATGCGCGTTGGCGCTTGTCGCGGCCGCAATTCCCATGCTGGGGGCCGTGGTCTCCGGACCGGCAGTGTTGACGGTCGAGTACGAACCGGTCCCGCGAGGATTCGCACTGTCGTTCATTCTGCTGTCGATCGGCGCCGCGGCCACGAATCACTGGCGCAGCGCGTCAGCGGCGGCATCGATCGCCTTTCTGTTCCATCCGCCGACGGCGTTCTTTTATTGCTGGCTGCTGGCCGCGGTTGCTTTCCGGCAGCGGAGATACCGCGACCTGCTGCCGTTCGTCGTTTGTGCCGTGTTCTTCCTGATTCTGGTATTCGTGCCGGAGCGGCCGCCCGAAGGACAGGAAATCTTCACGCGCATCGACCCGGCGCTCGAGGCGCTGCAGCGCCCGCGCGCCGCTTATAACTGGGTCTCGATGTGGCTATCGAAGTGGGTCGGGCAATATCTGGCACTTGCCGGTTTTTGTGCGCTGGTGCTGTGGCGCTTGTGGCGCGAATTGCCGCCGACCCTGCGGGTACTGTTTGCCGGGCTGGCAGCCGGCGGGCTGCTCAGCATC
>DASSSG010000163.1:0-11220 GCA_035708545.1 Bryobacteraceae bacterium
CCAGGCTCGCCTCGGCGCCGCGCTTCACCTCGTTGTAAGGCTTGTCGTTGCGAATCGCATCCGTCAGGTCATCCCACTCGAATTGATACGGGCTCTTCTCGGGTTGCGGGAACGCCCACACGAGATTCGGATCCGGCTTGAGCGGAAGATCGTTCCTGCTCTCAACGCGCGGAATGTTATGGCCTTTGTAAATGCGTGTCATGCCCGGCGTATGCACCAGCGTCGAAATCACGGCCGAGCCCTTCGTGCCATGCGCGTAACTGGCAAATTCATTCCGGGCCCCGGCCATGTTGCGGCCATCGAAGAACAGCCGCGTGCCGTCCGGAAACATGTACTGCACCGAGTAGGTGTCGAAGTTCTGATCCAGTGAATCACCCCGGTACATTCGCCCGCCCAGCGCGTGCGCCTCAACCGGCCATGCTCCCTTCATCCAGCTGCACTCGTCGATCTGGTGAATGTAATAATCGCTGAACACGCCCCCGCTCGCCCACAGGAAGGCGTGGAAACGCTGGACCTGCCACGCGAGCTCGCTTACACCCTCGGGCCGCGGCCCCGCCGTACCACCGCCCTGCCCCATCCGATACGCGCGCATCGCCACGATATCCCCGATCTGGCCGCCGCGGATGCGGTCAAGAAGCGCCTGCCGGGCACGGCAGTGCCGTACCATCAGCCCCACGCCGACCTTCAGATTCTTGTTTACCGATTCCTCACCCAAGGCGAGCATCTTTCTGGTCGTCGGCCCGTCCACGCTGATCGGTTTCTCCATGAACGTATGCAGGCCTCTGTCGATGGCGCGACGGAAGTGCACCCAGCGGAAAGCAGGCGGCGTCCCGAGAATCACGATGTCGCCAGGCTTGAGCGCGTCCATCGCCTGCGCGTAGGCGTCATACCCAAGAAAACGCCGTTCCTGCGGGACGTCGACCTGCGACGCAAATCGCGACTTCAGCTTGTCATAGCTGTCGTTCAGCTTTCGAGGAACGACATCGGCCATGGCTACAAGCTTTATGGGCCCGTTGGTCACCGACAGGGCGTCGCCCGCCGCTCCGGTGCCCCTGCCTCCGCAGCCGACCAGCGCGACCTGGATTGTGTTGTTCTCTGCCGCGTGCACGTGCGGCAATGCCACCCCCGCCAACGCGGATATACGGGCAGCACCGGAAAGAAAGTCGCGGCGTGAAGAGGGATTCTCGTTCATGTCCGTCCACTATATATCGGGCCTGATCTTAGACCGCGTTGGGGACCGGCGGCTGAGCCGTGCGTGTGAGCGAGTGCTGGCCAACAATACGATACAGTTGAACAATTCAGAGCCGAGTATGCGTTTGTCGATCCTGAGCCTCCTGCCCGCCGCCGCGCTTGCCGCTCCGCGCTGCGACCTGCGCGACTACCGCCCGCAACCTGATCTTGTCGCCGAATCGGGCAACAACGGCGAACTGCGCGTGACCTGGCAGGGAGAACGCAACCAGGAGCTGCGCGCGGTTTTTGTCGTCAACAATGCCCAACCGGTAATCCGCTCACTGGCCGCTCGCGCCGGCGCCGGCAACTGGTCCGAGCTCGCGACGAATCTCACACCCGATTTCGAGATCACCTCCGGGCGACGCCGCATCTCGAACCAGCAACTGGAGCCTCTGCGAGCGCTCGGGCGCCCAATTACTCCCGAAGTGATCGAAAAGGAGAAGTGGAACGCCTTCTGGGACGCGCCGCTCGAGATTCCCGGCTCGCCCAGAACGAATCCCGATCTGCCCCGCCGTCCCGAAGAGATCCGCCGCGGGGCCGCCACTTACAGCGTGACTGGTTGCGCGGTCAGAACCACTGGCGCACGTCTCGAGGTTTCATTTGAAGGGGCAAACGCCGGTGTCTTCTCTGCCGGTCGTGTCGTGTACACCGTCTACAAGGGCACGAATCTTCTCCGGCAGGAGCTGGTCGCTCAAACCAACGAGCCCTCGGTCGCCTACAAATACCGGGCCGGCCTGCGCGGCTTCGCCGTCTCTGACGCTGCGCGCCTCCAGTGGCTCGACACCGCGCGCGCGTGGCAGGAGTATCGCTTCGGTGGTCCGCCAAACAGTGACCCCGTCGTGCTCCGCGCGCGCAATCGGCTCGCCGTGCTCGACACCGGCCGCGGCTCGATCGCGGTCTTCCCTCCGCCGCACAAGTTCTTCTGGGCGCGCGAAATCGAGCTCAACCTGGGGTATGTGTTCTATCGCAGGGACAGCGACGGCACTTTCTCGCTCGGCGTGCGACAGGCAGACCGTGAAGAGATGTACCGTCCCTACGGAGTCTCGGATGAGGTCTGGAACCGCCGCAGCCGGCAGTCCCGCAACTTCGCCCAGGGTAACTTCGCGCTCTATAACGCACCGCCGGGAACCTGGCAGCGGATGCCGGTCTATTTTTATATCACCACGGAAGACCCACGGACAGCGCATGCACGCGTCCTCGCCTACACGCACAACGACACTTACAAGCACTTACCAGGCTACCAAATTGCAGTAAGTCACTTCCACACTCACTTCCACGAGCAACTCTCGGACGCGGGCACACTCGATCTCCAGCCCACCTGGCTTCCTGTCTTTCGGGCTCTGGGAATCAACATTGCCATGATGTCGGACTTCCATTCAGACGGCCATCCGAAAGATTCGGGCCCGCTCCGGTTCAAAGAACAGAAGACGTACTTCGAAGGACTTCGGCGGCACTCCGACCGCGATCTTCTCCTGATGCCCGGCGAAGAGCCCAACGCCTGGTTCGGCGGTCATTACACCGCCGTGTTTCCGCGGCCCGTCTACTGGACACACGATCGCGCTGCCGGCCAGCCGCTGATCGAAGACACCGCGGAGTATGGCAGGGTCTACCACGTCGGCTCGCCCGAAGACGAGTTGGCGATGTTCGAGCGCGAGGGCGGTCTCTTCTGGCAGTCGCACCCGCGCACCAAGGGCTCTACCGGCTACCCCGACGCGACCCGCGAAACGAAGCACTTCCGCAGCGACCGCTTTCTCGGAGGTTCCTTCCAGTCGCTTCCGGTCGACCTGTCGGAAAGCCGCTTGTGCGAGAAGCGGTGCTTCGATCTGCTCGATGACATGAATAACTGGACGAGCCCGAAATACCTGATCGCTGAGGGCGACACGTATATGAAATATCCCGACGACGAAACCTACCCGCACTTGTATGTGAACTATCTTCGCCTCGATCGCCTCCCTGAGTTTGACGAGGACTGGAGCCCCATCCTGAAGACCATGCGCGCGGGTAATTATTTCGTCTCGAGCGGCGAAGTCCTCCTGCGCAGCTGGAGCGTAGCCGGGACCGGCGCGAATCGCGAGTTCCTTGCAGATCTCGAATGGACATTTCCGCTCGAGTTCGTTGAGATCGTCTGGGGCGACGGTATCAAGGTCGGCCGCAAGGTAATTCCGGCAACTGAACAACCAGCGTTTGGAAGTCGTCTCTATCGCGTGCCGTTCGAAGCGGCCGGCGTGAAATGGGTCCGCTTTGCGGCCTGGGACTCCGCGGGCAATGGCGCATTCACCCAGCCCATTCACCTCAAATGAAGCTGCTCATTTCGGCCGTCCTGCTGTTCGCCGCGGGCGCCGATTGGCGTTACTATGGCGGCGACGTCGCCGCGAATAAGTACTCCACGCTCGATCAGATCAACAGGTCGAATGTGAGGCAGCTCAGGCCCGCGTGGATTCTCGATACGGGCGACTTCAGCGATGGCAAGACGTGGTCCTCGCGCTCGGCATTCGAGACGACCCCGCTCGTCGTGGACGGGGTCATGTACGTGTCGACGTCATTCCATCGCCTGCTCGCGCTCGATGGCGACACCGGCAGCTTGCTGTGGGAGTTCGATCCCGGATTCGACCGCAACACGAGAGTCGTGCTTCACTTCAGCCGCGGCGTGACTTACTGGAGCGATGGCAGGCGGAAACGCATACTGCTTGGGGACCAGCAGGCGCGGCTTTTCTCCGTAGACGCAGTAACCGGCAAGGTGGACGAGTCGTTCGGCTCCGGAGGAATGCTCGACCTCAGAAAGGGCTTTGCCGACGCATATCCGAAGACACCTTATAACCTGACCTCGCCCGTCACCGTTTGCCGGGACATTATCGTCACCGGGGCCATGGTTGGCGATGGCGAACCGCACGGACCGAGCGGGGACATTCGCGGCTTCGACGTTCGCACGGGCCGCCTGAAGTGGCGCTTTCATACGGTCCCGCAGCCCGGCGAATTCGGGCACGATACGTGGGCCGGGGACTCATGGAAGGAACGCGCCGGGGTCAATGCGTGGACTATCATGAGCGCGGACGAGAAACTCGGCCTCGTGTACGTGCCGCTCACCTCGCCGGCGACGGATATCTATGGCGGCGATCGCGCCGGCGCGAACCTTTTCGCCGACAGTCTGGTCGCCCTCGATTGCAACACCGGACGCCGCCGCTGGCACTTCCAGACCGTGCATCACAACATCTGGGATTACGATCTGCCCGCGCAGCCCGTGCAGTTCACAATGCGCCGCGGCGGCCGGAATATCGATGCCGTCGCGCAGATCACGAAGACTGGTTTCGTGTTCGTTTTCGATCGAGCGACAGGCAAGCCGCTGTTCGATATCGAAGAGCGCCCGGTCCCCAAAAGCCCGATCGCGGGCGAGCAGGCGTGGCCGACCCAGCCGTTTCCTCTTAAGCCGCCGCCCTTCGCCCGGCAGTCGATGACACGCGACGAGCTGACGACGGTCACGCCCGAATCCCGAGCTGAGTGCCTCGAGAAGATCAAAGACGCCGAGATCGAAGGCGGCCTCTATCGCCCGGTAACGGAGAAGCCCACCGCCTATTTCCCGGGGACTAACGGCGGTGCAAACTGGGGCGGCGGCTCGTTCGACCCAACCACCGGAACGCTCTACGTGAACTCGATGGATGTTGGCGCGTTCATGCGGCTCGTGCCGCGTCCCGCCGACGCGAAGTTGCCCTGGCGAACGCAGGGCTTTGGCCGCTTCTGGGACTCGAAGAACTATCCGTGCCAGCAGCCTCCGTGGGGCTCACTGACCGCCATTGACCTGAACAAAGGCGAGTTTCGCTGGCAGGTCCGCCTCGGAGAATTCGACGAGCTGAGGAAGCGCGGGATCCCGAAGACCGGCACGCCCAATCTCGGCGGCTCGATTGTAACTGCGGGCGGACTTGTCTTCATCGCCGCGACAAATGACGGCAGGTTCCGCGCGTTCGACAAGGACACAGGTGAAGAACTCTGGTTAACCCGGCTGCCGGCAAGCGGCCACGCCACCCCGATGACTTACCGCGGCAGGTCGGGACGCCAGTTCGTCGCGATCGCCGCCGGCGGAGGCAATAAGTACAACAACGAATTCACCGGGAAGTTAGTAGTATTTGCTCTCCCGGGGAAGAACGAGCCTCCCGAGCCTCGGCTGATCTCCGCGATCGCGAAACCGCGCAACGCGGCTGGTGAAAAGTACGCTCCGATTCCGGCCAAAGCGGGCAGCGATGGTCCTGGACGGGCAGGAAATACAGCCGGCCTCCCCGGATTCGTGATCTTCAGTCACGAACGTCACGTCCGGGCAGCGGGCGCGTGTGCACGGTGCCACGGCGTCGTCCAGAGAAAGATTTCCATGAGCATGACCGCGTGCATGAGCTGCCACATTCGCATGAAAGCATCGACTGATTGCAGTAAGTGCCACGAGCTCGGCCAATGATCTGGAGCATCGTGCTTGTCTGCGGTTCGGCGCTGGCTGCCGGAGTCGTGAACGCGATTGCCGGCGGCGGCACGCTTTTGACCTTCCCAGGCCTGTTGACATTGCTGAACCCCGTGCCCGCAAACGCCACGAGCACTATGTCGCTGCTGCCCGGCTCGCTTTCGGCCGGCCTCGGTTACCGCTCGGAGCTGCGCGCATCCCGGCACTATCTCGTGCTGCTCTGGCCGCCGAGTCTCATCGGCGGCATCGCAGGATCGCTGCTGCTGATCCGCATGCCGGAGAAAGTATTCGCGCACGCCGTGCCCTGGTTGCTCGTTACGGCCTCGGTGCTGCTGATGCTGCAGCGCCCGCTCATGCGCTACATCGGCGCCCACCCGCACGGGACGCCGCACGGCCGCACCGTAGCCGCGGTCATCTTTTTTCAGTTCCTGGTCGGCGTCTACGGCGGTTACTTCGGCGCGGGCATCGGCATTCTGATGCTCAGCTCGCTCGCGTTCATGGGCATACCCGACATCCATCACATGAATGCGGTGAAGAACATTCTTGCCGCCACTATGAACGGTGTCTCCGCCGTGATCTTCGCGATCGCCGGCGTAGTCGTCTGGAAGTACGCGGCGATCATGGCGGTTGCTGCCATTCTCGGCGGCTACGCCGGCGCGCGAGTCGCCCGGCGCATGCGCCCTGATTACGTGCGCGCGATCGTGGTCGCGATTGGCTTCGCCGTCGCGGCCTGGTCCTGGGCTGGACTCCGAACCTAAGCCACCTTAGGCTCGACAAGCGCGAGCCGGTCGTGGAGGTCCGGGATGGCCACGGCGAGGACCTGTTCGATGCGGTCGGCGAAGATGACTTCCATCTCGTTGCGAACCGGCTCGGGAAGATCTCGCAGGTCCTTCTTGTTTGCCGTGGGTAGAATGACTCGCCTGATGCCGGCGCGACGCGCCGCAAGCAGCTTCTCCTTCACGCCGCCGATCGGGAGGACAAGTCCGGTGAGCGTGATCTCGCCGGTCATGGCCGTGTCCGATCTGGCAGGACAGGCGGTATAGAGAGAGGCCACGGCGGTGGCCATGGTGATGCCGGCGCTCGGCCCATCCTTCGGGATAGCGCCGGCGGGCACGTGGATGTGCAGGCCGGTCTCCTTAAAACGCTCGAGATCGACACCGAGGCGTTCGGCATGCGACCAGACCCACGAACGCGCAGCCTGGGCAGACTCTTTCATTACTTCGCCGAGCTGGCCCGTGAGCGTCAGGCCTTTGCCCTGCGGGAGCAACGTGCCTTCGATGTAGAGCACGTCGCCGCCGGTTTCGGTCCACGCCAGGCCGGTCACCACTCCGGGCGGCACTTCTTTGCGCGCCATCTCCTGGGTGAACGGTTCGGGACCGAGCATCTCCGGCAGATCTTCCGGGCGGACTGTTACCGCCTCATCCGAGTTCGACTCGACCAGGCGCAGAGTTACTTTGCGCATGAGTCGACCAATGGCACGCTCGAGACGGCGCAGGCCGGCTTCCCGCGTCCAGCCACGGATCAGGGCAGACAGGGTTTCGTCAGGGATGACTACTCGCGGTTGCGCCGGGGGCGGAGCGAGCGCCGGGCCCGCGGCTTCATAACCTTCGCGGCCCGGATCCGGAGCGGCGTCGCCGGGAGGCGCGGCTAAACCCGTCTCCTTCAATTGGCGGGGGATGAGGTAGCGCTTCGCGATCTCGATCTTTTCTTCTTCGCTGTAGCCGCTCAGACGCAGCACTTCCATACGGTCGAGCAGCGGACGCGGGATAGTGTCGAGAGTGTTCGCGGTCGTGATGAACAGCACCTTCGACAGGTCCCAGTTGAGATCGAGATAGTTGTCGCGGAAACTCTTATTCTGTTCGGGATCGAGGACTTCGAGCAATGCTGACGCAGGATCGCCACGATAATCGCGGCCCAGTTTGTCGATCTCATCGAGCATCAGCACCGGGTTCTTTGCTTTGGAACGACGCACCGCCTGGATCAGGCGGCCGGGCATCGCGCCTATATACGTGCGGCGGTGGCCGCGGAGTTCGGCTTCGTCGTGCAGGCCGCCCAGCGACATGCGCTCGAAGTTTCGGCCGAGGGCTCGCGCGACTGACTGGCCCAGCGAGGTCTTGCCTACGCCCGGAGGCCCGACGAGGCACAGGATCGGAGCCTTCGCGCCCGGGTTCATCTTGAGCACGCTGAGGTGCTCGAGAATGCGGTCCTTCACATCGCGCAGATTGAAGTGGTCCTCGTCAAGGATACGGCGGGCGTTTGCGATATCGAGGTTGTCCGTCGTGTAGGTGTTCCACGGGAGCTCCAGCACGAGCTCGGCCCAGGTGCGTAACACCGAGTGCTCGGGCGACTGCGCCGGAACACGCTCCAGACGGCTCAGCTCGCGCTCCAGTTCTTTGCGCGCTTCCTCGGACAGGTTTTGTTTTTCCTTTTCGTAGCGCTCGCGCAGCTCGTCGACTTCCGCCTGCTCGGGGTTCTTCTCGCCGAGCTCGGACTGGATCGCCTTCATCTGCTGGCGCAGCATATACTCGCGCTGCTCTTTCGACATCTCGGTCCGGGCAGCATTCTGGATCTTGCTGCGCAGCTCGAGCACCTGTACCTCGTGGGACAGGTACCCGTGCATGAGGCTCATCGCCTCGACGCGAGTTTGCGCCTCTAACAGGGCCTGCTCCTTTTCGAGGTCGAGAGACAGGACGCTGGCCAACAGGAACACGAGGCGCAGCGGGTCATCGGTCGCGGCGAGCATGCGCACTAACTCCGGCGGGGCCTGCGGCTGCGCCAGCTCGATGGCCTTGCCGGCCAGCTCAATTAATGCCCCCTGGAGAGCCTGCACTTCGGGGCCGGTATCGGTCGGCAGCGGCGCGGGCATGTAGCGTACTTGCAGGTGCTCGTGTTCGAGATCGACTCGGAGGACGACGACGCGCTCGACGCCCTGGACGAGGAGTTCCATCAGCTCGTCACTCGGCCGGTTCATCTTGCGAATGACCGCCTTCGTGCCGACGGTATACAGATCGTTATGGGTGGGCGTCTCAACGGACGAGTCCTTCTGCGCGACGAGGATGATCTCCTTCTCCTCGGTTGCAAGAGCCGTCTGTACGGCCTTCAATGAAGTCGTACGGCCGACGGAAAGCGGCATGAGGAGACCCGGGAACAGAACTGTGTTCTTCAGCGGAAGCGCTGGAAGCGTGTGGACGTTACTCGTTTGCTCTGACAAATCGGTCTCCTTACTTCTTTTTTGATGCGCCGGTTGGCAGCCGGCGCCACGCTGCCGGCCTGCCGCACAACGGCTCAGGCAGCTTCTGTTATACGGACGAGCAGTATGCCGTCTCTGTACTCCAGGTTGAATCGGGCGCCGCTTAAATCGGTCGGTAACTGGACGGTGCGTTCGAATCGACTATAAGTAATCTCCATCGAGTAAAAGCTGCAGCCCTGCTCCAGCATGTGATCGCGCCGGACGCCGCTGAGGACGATGTCACGGCGTCCGAGCTGCAGGTTCACATCCTCCAGCCGAACTCCGGCCAGTTCGAAACGGAGCAGCCAGCCGTCAATCGTGCGAACGATGTCGACGGCCGGCCACTGCTGCCTGCGCTCCTGACCGGTTTCCGACGGGAAGAAGCGCATCGTCTATCGGCTTCGCCTTGCCTCGGTCTCTATGGGAACGAACACGCTCGCCCCCCGGCGGTTGATCAGCAGAATGACCCGGCGCCCGCCGGACTGGCGCACGAGGCGGTTGAACTCCGACACGCTGGTGACCGGCTGGCGGTTCACGCTCTGGATCACATCGCCTTCCTGAAGTCCGGCTTCCGCCGCGGGGCTGCGCGGGTCGACGTCCGTGACCACCACGCCCGTGACGCTCGACTCGAGGCCGAGCTGCCGGCGTGTCTGCGCGTTCAGCGGCTCGACATCAACCCCTTCGAGCGGGCTTCGCGTCGCGCCGCCGGACTCGCTGGTCTCCCGCTCCTCGTCATCGCGCGCGGGCAGCGCCATCAGCGTCACCGGCACTTCTTTGGTCTGACCGTTACGGTTGATGCGCAGGCGGATAGTGCTTCCCGGAGCGGTCCGCGACACGCGGAGCCGGAAATGGCCGGAGTCGGTGATCTCCTCGCCGTTGATCGCGACCACCACGTCGCCGACTTCGAGACCAGCCTTCGCACCCGGTTTATCCGGCTGGACCTCGGTAATCACGACGCTGCCCAGCGGGGCTTTGAAGGCCTCGGCGAGCTGCGGCGTCACCTCCTGAATACCGACACCAATGAAGCCGCGGGTGACCTTGCCCGTCTTCACGAGCTGGTCCATCACGTCGCGGGCCATGTTCGACGGCACCGCGAACCCAATGCCCTGGTTGCCGCCGGTACCCGACAGGATAGCGGTGTTGATGCCGACGAGCTGGCCGGCGCTGTTGACCAGCGCGCCGCCGGAGTTGCCCGGATTGATGGGCGCGTCGGTCTGAATGAAGTCCTCGTAGCCGGCGGTCCGGCCTTCCCCTACGATGCCCATGTTCGTGCGGCCGGTGGCGCTGACGATCCCCATGGTCACAGTCGAGCGGAGACCCAGCGGGTTACCGATCGCGAGAACAATGTCGCCGGCCTGGATTTTCGCGGAGTCGGCAACCGGCATGACCGGAAGTTTCGCGCCGGCATTGATCTTCACGACCGCGACATCCGTGAGAGGATCCGTGCCGATTACTTTCGCGTCGAATTCCCGCTTGTCGGTGAGCGTGATCCGCACCTGCGTCGCATCGGCCACAACGTGGTTGTTGGTCAGGATGTAGCCGTCGGGAGAGACGATCACACCGGAGCCGGTGCCCTGGGCGCGACGCTCCTCGGGCGGCATCTGCCGGCCTCCACGGCCGCCCGGGTTGCCGAAGCCAAAAAAGTCCTCAAACCCGGGGGGAAGCTGCAGACGGCTGCGGGTACGGACGATCTGGGTAGATGTAATGTTGACAACTGCCGGCAGGATCGGGCGCACTACCGGTGCGAAGGTCATGAGCATCGGACGATCCTGAGCAAAGGTGACCACCGGCTGCTGGTGGTCGAGAACGAGTTTTGTCAGCAGGCCACCAGTCAGCATGGCAACCAGCAAAAGCATGATCGTAATTCGCTTCATAAAGTTATCCGGGGTCCCGTGATTTTAGACGTGAGCCAACGCTCTCCGTATCAGTAACGGTTTGTAAAAGGGCGAGATTGCGGTTCTGCCTGTGCCGGCGGCGCCCGCGGGCGGCCCGACAAGTACGAGAACTACCGCGGTTCCGATACCAGTTCCTCCTCTGGGACGAAACTCAGCTCGCCCCGGTTGTAGTCCACAACAATGCTCTGGCCGTCGCGAATCTCGCGGGCGACCAAACGGCGAGCCAGGGGCGTTTCGACTTCCCGCTGGATGGCACGCTTCAGTGGACGCGCGCCGTACTTTGGATCGTAGCCGGTGCGCACGAGATGCTCGCGCGCGGCGTCCGTCAGCTCGAGTCTTATCTTCCGGTCGGCCAGACGGCGCCGCAGGTCTTCGAGCTGGATATCCACGATCTGCTTCAGATGTTCCCTGCTCAGCGCGTGGAA
>DASSSG010000164.1:0-3063 GCA_035708545.1 Bryobacteraceae bacterium
ATCACGCTGAAGGTGAAGGAGCGCGGGAAGAACTCGGTGCAGCTCAACGGCGGCGTGTCGGGGATTGCGGGGAGCTTTATCGGGTTCTCGTACTCGACGAACAACTTCCTCGGCCTGGGCGAGACCTTGTCGGTCGACTCGCAGCTTGGCGACCGCATCCGGAACGTCACGTTCGGATTTACCGAGCCGTACCTGTTCGACAAGCCGATCCAGGCCGGCTTCACGGTTTACACGACGCGATTCAACTTCGACTACGGCCGCGAGGTATCGCTGCTGTCGGGCCGCAACCTGATTCCGATTTTCGAGCAGCTCGGCCGCGACAACCTGCTGAACTACGTGTCGCAGGGATACGGGTTCACGACGTTCATGAGCTTCCCGTGGAAGTTCCGGGCGAACTTTTCGCGCATCGGCCTCAGCTACGGGTTCGACCGGTCGCGTTACGAGACGCTGAGCCAGGCGGCGACGACGTACTTCCGGTATCTGAACTACCAGGACCTGAGCGGACCCAACCAGCTGAGTGGCATCCGCACGAGCAAGCTCGTGCCATCGTTTCAGTACAACACGGTGGACCATCCGATCACTCCGACGCGGGGCAAGTCGATCTTCTTTTCGACGGCCTTTGCGGGCAGCGTGCTCGGCGGCAACGTGAACATGATCGAGCCGACGCTCGATCTGAAGTACTTCCGCGCGGGCCTCTTCAAAGGCCACGTCATCGGCATGCACGGGCTCGGCCGGTTTGTGACGGGATACAGCGGGCGCGTTGCGCCTCCTTTCAACCGCTTCTACATGGGCGGCGAGAACGACATTCGCGGGTTCGATATCTGGACGATCAGCCCGGTGGCGTTCGTGCCGGACGAGGGTGATATCGGCGTGCTCAATGCCGACGGCACCCCACGCATGCAGAAGGTGATTTCGGCGAACGGCACGGAATCCTACCAGCAGGTGACGCAGCGCGTGCCGGTGTACCGCTTCCTGTTCCCGGGCGGCGATACGCAGTTCGTGACCAATCTCGAGTACCGGATTCCGCTTTTCGGACCGGTGATTCTGGCGGCGTTCGCAGACGTTGGGCTCAACAAGCTTTCGCGGCCCAGCCAGTTGACGCTGAACTCCGGGCGGCTGGATGAGCTGAATGGGAGATTTCCGCAGGCAGGCTTCAGCAATCGCGCGGTAATCGCGCCCGGCACGCAGAGCCTGCGCAGCTCGGTGGGTCTCGAGTTGCAAGTGATGATGCCCGTGGTGAACGCACCTTTTCGTTTGTACTGGGCTTATAACCCCAATGTTCTGCAGAGCTGGCTACAGCCGCCCGTCGTGGCGGACCGCTCGATGTTCCCGAATCAGGCGACGTTCTTCGAGGCGGTCGGCACACTGGGCAGACCTACGCCGTGGTTTGAGAAGCGGCGGACCTTCCGATTCTCGATCGGAAGGACGTTCTGACGCCGGCACGCAGGTGCTACTATCAACAAAACTCAGGAGTTTCTCGAAATTGACGAATCGCATTGCAGTTCTCGCAGCACTCGCGCTCGGCATTCCGATTGCCGCCGTTGCGCAAACCGCTGTTCCGACGAAGGTCGGCATCATTAATATTCAGGCTGCGCTGGTCAACACTCGCGAGGGCCAGAAGGCCCAGTCGGAGCTGCAGGCGCGCACGGCTCCGCGGCAGAAAGAGCTGGAAAAGAGGAAGGGCGAGATCGATGCAATGCGCGAGCAGCTCAACCGCATGAGCAACGCGGGCAGCCCCGAGCAGAAAGAAAAGCTGATGCGCGACATCGACGCGAAGACGAAGGCGTTCAATCGCGACGTGGAAGACGCGCAGGCCGATCTCGATCAGGAGCAGGGCCGAGTTCTGAACGAGCTGGGCGGGAAGATGATGAAGATCATCGAGCAGTATGCGCGGGACAACAATTACGCGGTGATCCTCGACGTGAGCAATCAGCAGACGCCGGTGATCTGGGCATCGTCGGCGGTGGAAATCACGAAGGACATCGTCGAGGCTTACGACAAGGCGGTGCCCGCGCCTGCCGCGACGGGCGGCACGGGGACAACGCCGCCACCCACATCGGGCGCGAAGCCCGCTGTGCCCGCGACGAAGCCGGCCGTGCCCGCGACGAAGCCCCCGATCGGTGGCGGCGCGGTCAAGCCGCTGGCTCCGAAGCCTGGCACGGTTAAGTAAAGTCGCCGGAAGATCTGTGGGCTGGCAGCCTGCGGAGGGTTCTCAAGCCGCCAGAGCGCCGGTTGGCAACCGGCGCACAGGATGGCATCCTGCCTCACATCCGCAAAAGAATTCGGTTTACTAATATGACGTGACCGGAGGCGGGTTTGCGCGTATAAACCGTAATGGCTGCCCTGTTTCCCGACCTGCGCTTCGCGTTGAGCACTCTGCGCCGCAGCCCTCTGTTCACATCGACAGCAATCCTCTCTCTCGCCCTCGGCATTGGCGCGAACACCGCCATTTTCACGCTGATGGAGCAGCTGATGCTGCGATTGCTGCCCGTCAAAGACCCGCAGCAGATCGTCATGCTGTATCAGCACGGCGCTCACAACGGCAGCAACATGGGGGCGCGCATGCACTCGTACCCGATTTACAGGGACTACCAGACGAAAGCAGCGCCGTTTTCCGAGGTCATCTGCCGCCGCGAAGTCCAGACTTCGGTGAGTGTGGACAACCAAACGGAACGGGTGGATGCCGAGCTGGTCTCGGGCAACTTCTTCACCATGCTGGGAGTGAAGGCCGCGGTCGGACGTGTGTTCAACTCCGGTGAAGACGACCGCCAGTACAGCGGCCACCCCGTGGTCGTGCTCAGCCACGATTACTGGACGCGGCGCTTCGCCGGTGACTCCCGGGTCGTCGGTAAAACGATTCGCGTAAATAACTACCCGATGACGATCGCCGGCGTATCGGCCGCCGGTTTCACGGGCCTCGATCCCGCACGGACGCCGCAGATACGGGTCCCGATCCTCATGAAACCCCTGGTCATGCCCTCGCAGCAATGGCTCGAAATGGAAAATCGCCGCGCGCGGTGGGTGCAGGTGTTCGCGCCAATGCCGAGGGCGAGAGAGAGGATT
>DASSSG010000165.1:0-10028 GCA_035708545.1 Bryobacteraceae bacterium
ATGAGATGTCAGGAATGTGCCGTGGAAATCGAGGCTAGTCCTCGCTCCCGAAGATGTTCGTGATCGCGCCCAGACCGCCGCGCTCATCGCCACCCGTCGCATGAGCCGGCGCCAGCTCCCGCCGCATCTTCTCGAGCGTCATGCTCTGTACGATCACACGGCCAGGTCCCGTCATCGTCGCCAGGAATAAACCTTCGCCGCCGAAGATCGCTGTCTTGATCCCGCCAACGAACTGGATGTCATAGCCCACGGCATCGTCGAATGCCACGATGCACCCTGTATCGATCTGCAGCGTCTCACCCGGCCGCAGGTTGAACTCGATGAAGTCGCCGCCTCCATGTATGAACACCGACCCGGGCCCCGTCAGGCGCTCCAGAATGAATCCCTCGCCGCCGAAGAAACCGGCACCGAGCTTCTTCACCAGCGCGATGTTCAGTTGCACGGTGGTCTGCGCGAACAGGAAGCTGTCGCGCTGGACCAGCACGCTCTGACCCGGCGCCAGGTCGAACGCCTGGATGCGTCCGGGATAGCTGCCGGCGAAGCCCACCTCGCCGTCCGCCATTGCGCGGAAGTATGTCATGAACAGCGATTCGCCCATGAGCTTGCGCTTCACGGCGCCCCAGATCTTCTGCCCGAGGCTCTCGCCCTGCATGCGTGTCTCCCACTGGACGCCTGGCGTCTTGTAGAGCATTTTGCCGGCTTCGGCATAGATCTCCTGCCCCGGCTTGAGGCGCACGCGAGCGACCTGGAGATTGTCGCCCTGAATCGTACAGTCGAGGGGCTGTGCCGCTGCCGCAGTGTATTCGGGGGCCGGCTGCGCCCCGTACGGCGAGGCGTACCCGGCGGGCCCGGCCGCGCTCGCTCCAGCCGGGGAGCCCCCGATCGACTGCCCGCAATTGGGACAGAAACGAGCATCATCCGCAATACGTCCACCACAGTTCGTGCAAAAGGCCATAGGTAGCTGCTAGCTAGTACACAGCAGGTACGCTGCGCCCGTCAAGGATGTTCCCTGCGCTCCCGATAGAATGGAAGTGTCCCTCCGTATGAACCGCTGTACCGCCATTCTGGCGGCTTTGCTGTCATTTTGCGCTTCTGCCGATTCGAAGCAGACCGAACTGGGTTGCGGAACCCATGCCGAACGCTGGCGTGAGGATCTGCATAAGCATTACGGCAACGCGCGATACCGCGAAAGCCGGGCCAGGTTCGCTGCGCGCTTCGCAGCGGCCGACAGTCCGGCCCGCGAGCTTGTTCTGGCCGACAAGGGGAACGTCGCGATTCTCAGCGCTGCCGATGGCGTCGTGGCGCGCCGAAATTCGTTCAACCTGTATGGCAAGACCCTCCGATTCACCCGCTCGGCGGCAGGCCTGTATCGGTTTGACACCGCCGATTCCGCCTACGACACTGATGCTGCCGCCAACGGCTCGCTGATTGCCGGCCTCGGCGACGACGACACGCGGGAGTGGGAGCTGCCGTTCGCGTTCCCGTTTTACGCAGGCTCCTACCGGAAAGTCTTCATCAACTCCGACGGCAACCTCACGTTCATTGCGGGCGATCCCAGCAGCAGCGACCGGTCACTCGGGCGGCTTACCGCCGGCAAACCCCGCATCGCAGCGCTCTTTGCCGACCTCGATCCGAGCCGCGCACGTGACGGTGTGCGCGTGCTCGCCGACAGCGGACGGTTCGTCGTGAGCTGGGTCGAGGTGCCCGAATACCGGGATCTCGGCCGCGGGCCGATCCAAACGTTCCAGGTGAAGCTCACACCGGACGGCGCCATCGAGATTTCATACGCCTCCATCACTGCGCTGGACGCCGTGGTCGGCATCGCCCCCGGACACCTCGAAGGCGACAGCGCTGTCGTCAGCTTTCTCAGCGGCTCCAGCCGCGATTACAGCGCCGCCGTTGCCGAGCGATTCTCGGCCAGCGAGGAGATTGATATCTTCACCGCAGCCCAGAAGTTCTATCTCAATCATGAGGACGCGTACGACTATCTGGTCCTGTACAACACTGTTGGCATCGAAGCAGCCTCGGGAGCAGTTGCGTATGAGGTCACCGTTCGGAACGACCGCAGCGGCTACGGCGATCAGAAGGTGGACCTCGGTCCTGAAACCGGCTCCCGGCACAGGCTTCAGGCGATCCTCAACCTGGGCCCGCTCGATCAGTATCCAAAAGATCCGAAGGCCAGCGTGCCGGCACGGCTCACTTCCGGAGATACGGCACTCACTGTGCTCGGACACGAAGCAGGCCACCTGTTTCTCGCGTATGCGAGTGTTCGCGATGAGGAGGGCTCGAGCGCGCAGCCGATGTTGGGGCGACAGTCGGCGCACTGGAGCTTTCTCTTCAATTCCGAGGCATCGCTGCTCGAAGGCAATCGCATTCAGGACAACGGCCCGAACGCCAATCCGCGATTCCTCACGACGGCGACGGTCGAGGGATATTCGCCGCTCGATCAGTATCTGATGGGTCTGCGGCCAAAGGAAGAGGTTCCGGATACGTTCCTTGTACGCCGCGCCACCGTAGCTGCGAACCGCAGTCCGCAGGTGGGTGTTACTTTCAGCGGCGAACGGCAGAACGTCACTGTCGATGACATCATCGAAGCCGTCGGCCGGCGCACTCCGGACCACACCGTCGCGCAGCGGCGTTTCCGCTTCGCGTTCGTGCTGATCACCCCTGAGGGGCAGGAGCCCTCGGCGCAGCAGCTCGAGCAGATTGAGACCTATCGGCGCGAATTCGAAGGCTTCTTCAATCGCGCAAGCTCGGGAAATGCGTACGCAGAAACGACTCTGCTCCGCAGCCTGCGTGTCTCCACGCATCCCGCGGCCGGCGTCATGGAGAGCGGGAAGAGCACGGCCACGGTGTCGGTCGAATCCGCCCTCGCGTCGCCTCTGACGATCCTTATCAGGACACCGAGCGGTGCGGTCTCCGCACCCGCCTCCGTCACGATTCCCGCGGGTGCCCGGCAGGCCTCATTTGAGATTCGGGGTGTGCGGGCCGGCGTCGACGATCTCATTCTCGAGCCGGCAGGCGGCGGGTACGAGTCTTCCTGGTCGCGCGTGCAGGTGAGACCTGCTCGCGATCTGAAACTCGCCCTTATCTCCGGCGATAACCAGCCGGCTACGGCCGGCCGACCGCTCGCGTCGCCCATCGAGGTCCGCGTGACTGACGTGAACGAATTGCCTTATCCCGGTGTCGCATTGACGGCCGAGCCCGCTGCGGGCGGAACGGTAATGCCGGCCACGACAGTTACCGATGCGAACGGCATCGCGCGCTTCCAGTGGACGCCCGGGCAGGCCGCCGCGAACACCCTCAGAATCACGGCCGCCACCGGCTCCTCCGTTGTGGCCACCGCGCTCAGCCGTCCCTCGCTCTACACGAACGGCGTGGTCAACGCCGCATCGTGGACCGGGGCCGTAGCGCCCGGCTCGATTGCCGCAGCGTTCGGAGCCAATCTCACTGGAGCGCAGGTCTCCGTCAACGGCACAGCCGCGACGGTACTCTACAGCGGTGCGTCACAGGTGAACTTCGTTGTCCCCCAGGGTACGCCGGAGGGCACGGCTCGTGTGACCGTGAGAACCAGCGCGGGGGAATCAGCGCCGGTGAGCGGAACTGTGGCAGCGTATGCACCCGGCGTATTCGCGGCTCTGCCTGTTGGCACTTATCTCGAGATCTACGCCACCGGTATGGGACTGCAGCCCTCGGCCGCGACTGTGCAGGTGCTGCTCGGCGGCACACCGCTGAATGTGCTGTACAGCGGCGCTGCGCCTGGCTTTCTCGGGCTGAACCAGGTCAATGCCGAGTTGCCGGCCGGAGTCCGCGGCGCGCAGCCGCTGGTCCTGATCGTCAACGGTATACAGAGCAACGAAATCCGAGTTGCAGTGCCGTAATGTTGCCGCTCTGAGCTTCGCTACCCTCTGATCTCGCGGAATGCGTCTTCGATCTCTTTTTTCGCTTCCGGCGCCGGTGGAGTAAGTGGAAGCCGCGGCGCGCCGCCGTAGTAGCCATTGAGATCCATGGCGTACTTCAGGCCTGAGACGCCGTATTTCGTCGTGACGAGGTACGCCGCGCGAGCAATGCGGCTTTGCCAGTCCTGGGCCGCTTCCTGCTCGCGGGTGCGCCACGCTTCCCAGATCGTGATCGTGGAGTATGGGGCAGCGTTTGCGAACGCGAGCACGGCTCCGACTGCGCCCACGACGAACGACGGCCATAATGTGGGCGCTGAGCCGACAAGCACCTGAAAACCCGACTTCGTCTCGCGGATCATCTGCATGACTTTCTCGAGATTGCCGGAGCTTTCTTTGATCGCGATGATGTTCGGATGCTCGGACAGAATGGCGACAGCTTCCGGCGTAATGTCCACACCAGTAGCCTGCGGCCAGTTGTAGATCATGATCGGAATTTTCACGCGATCGGCGACACAGCGGAAGTACAGCACCTGCGCGTCCGCACGGTTGAGCAGATTCTTGTAATAATGTGGCGTCCGCACCATGGCCGCTTTGTAGCCCATCTCGGCGGCGCGGTTCGTCAGGTCGACGGTTTCTTTGACGCTCTCGACCCCTGTGCCGGCGATCAACAGTTTGTCCGCGGCGGCGACAGAGGCGACGGTCTCCCAGCAGAGATACTTTTCGTCGGGCGTGAGCATGACGCTCTCGCCGGTCGAGCCGCATACGACATAGCCCGAGAGCGCCGTCTGGTTCCACTTCTGCACGTTGTGGATCAGCTTTGCCTTGTAGATTTCGCCGTTGTGGTCGAACGGGGTGGTGATCGGAGGATAAATGCCCTGTAGTTTCATCGGCAGTGTGCGGGCCGGCCTGCCGGGCCGGCCCTTGCCGCCCACTCTATCTGAACGCGAAAACGATAACCAGCGTGAACAGGGCCAGTGACTCGATGAATGCGAGGCCAAGGATCAGCGATCCACGAATCACGCCGCCCGCTCCGGGATTGCGCGCGATGGCTTCCGCCGAGGAAGCAATGGCTCGTCCCTGCGCGAGTCCGCAGAGACCGGAGGCGATGGCCATCGCGAACGGAATCGCGAGCAGGTAATTAGTGCCGCCGGGCGCCGTCGTCGTGCCCTGGGCGAATACCGGCGTGCCGCACATCAGCAGCACCGCCAGAAGAAGTATTACTTTGCGAGTCATTCGACTTGCTCCTTGTGGAAAATCGCCTCAGGAGGTGGTTGCCTTCGTGCGCTGGGGCGCCGGGGCCTCACACTGAGGCGCGTTGAAACTAGTGCTCTTCGTGAGCCACGGCGCCGCCGATGTAGATCATCGTCAGCACGGTGAAGATATAGGCCTGCAACAGCGCGACGAACGCGTGAAGGCCCATGAAGACCGCGGGCACAGCGAGCGGCACCATGCCGAGAAAGACGAGCGTCACCATCTCGCCCGCGAACATGTTTGCGTAGAGACGAACCGTCAGCGAAAGCGGCCGCGCCAGGTGGCTGATGATCTCGATCGGTAACATGAGCGGAGCCAGCCACAACACCGGACCCGCGAAGTGCGCGAGATACCTGAGAGGCCCCTGTTCGCGCAGTCCGTGAAGGTTGTAATAGACGAACGTCGCCAGCGCGCAGCCACACGGTACGTACACGAACATAGTCGGGGATTCAAAGCCCGGGATAATTCCAATCAGGTTCCCGAAAAGGATAAACAGGAACATGGTTCCCGCGAACGCGAGATACTTCGGGCCGTGATGCCCGATGACCTCCTCGGTCTGCCCGCGGAGGAAATCGTAAATGGATTCGAAGGTCTGCTGAATCGTGCCGGGACGATCCACGGAAAGCGTCATGCGCACCAGCGCCGCCACCAGCATCAGGATGACCGCCACGAGGATCTGCATCGTCATGAAGTTGTCCCACGGGCGATCGTGCACAGGCAAACCGGCCGCGCTCAGAATGGCATTCGCCACGCCGGCGAGGTAGTTGTTGAACAGCTCCGTAATCCAGAGCTCATGATGCTGTTGATCCATGGATGAGCTGGTAGATGGAATCCAGAATCACCGCGAGGATTGCGACGAAGAGTCCGCACAGAGCCGCCGCGAGCCCGGATTCCAGATACTTCACAATAACATACAGCAATGCGGCGAGCAGCAGCAGGCGAATCGACATCGCGGCGCCTGCGGCCGCTTGCGATACGCCCGATCCAAGGGCGTCGACGAATCGGTGCAGCAGCCTGATGTTGAGAATCGACCACGCGGCGCCAATCACAAAGCCTTTGACGGAGGCGGCGCCGCCGAATGCGCCCGCGATCGCCGCGCCAGCGGCCGTGAGGACCGCGCTCATCACGTACACGCGCGCGCTCATTCCTCTTTGATCGAGGCGTTTGCCTTCCGGATGAGCTGGACAAAGCCGCCTGCGATTCCAAGCACAAGGAAAACGAGATAGAGATACGTCGTACCCAGCCATTTATCGAGCAGATACCCGATGACGTACCCGACGAAGCTCGTGCTGGGCAACAGGAACGCAAGCGCCGAGTATTCGCCGGCTTTGACCCAGATGTTCTTCTCTGCCATATCAGTCTGCCTCGGCAGCTTCCTTTACCAGGAAACCGAGTTTGGGATGTGAGGCTTCGAGCGCCGGCTCGAGTCCATACTCGCGCAGCATCTCAGACGTCGTCGGCCCTATCGACGCAATGCGCGTTTTCCTCAGTCCGCTGCGCACCTCAGCCTCGATACCGAGCTCCTTCGCGACTCGCATCAGATGTACGAGCTGGAACGAGGTCGTGAACAGTACGGTGTGAAACTCGGCAGCGGCGAGCCCGCGTGCCGCTTCTTCGAGCGGGCCTCGATCCTCCGGCAGATCCCATTCGTAGACGCGAACCGGCATCACTTCCGCTCCTCGCGCTCGCAGGCCTTCTTCGAGCTCGGTCGCCGGACGGCCATACTCCTGAACAGCGATTCGCCGCTCGGGCCGCCCACTGGTCGCGTCGAGCACCTCGCGCCAGGTGTTCGGCTCCGGCACAGCGATGATCACTGGAACGCTGAGCTCGCGGAGCGCCGCCACCGGCTTCGGCCCACGTGCGACCGTCGTCACTTTTCCCAGCGCTTGCGCGAACCGCTCAACCGGGTAGCGCGTGCCGACGGCGCGAGCCAGATAACGAGTGCCGACGCCCGTCAGGAAGATCACCATATCGAACTCACCGCGAAACAGGCGCTCGGCGAAGTCGAAGGCGCTTTCGTTCTGCTCGATCGCCCGCTCGCGCATCGAAGGCGCGACGAAGGGCTCGCCGCCATTGCGCCGGATGAGCTCCGCGGTTTCGGCCGCGCGGCGGCTCTCCAGTGCCAGCACCCGGTTCCCGAAAAAACCCATAAGTCTGTTATTACACAAGTTTTACACCGCACGAAGACGTTCGCTGTTAGCCTGGATTGAGATGGTTGAAAAGGCCCGATACAGCCGGGTGAGCTGGATCACTGCGATCGCGATGAGCGCCTTCCACGTGCTCGCCATCACGGCTTTGTTCTTCTTCGAGTGGAATGCCGTGCTGGTGGCTGCCGCGATCATGTTTGTGGCTCTGAGCTGGGGCATCGGAATGGGATATCACCGGCTGCACACGCATCGCGGCTACAAGGTCCCCAAAACGCTGGAATATTTTCTGGCTCTATGCGGCACGCTGGCCCTCGAGGGCGGTCCCATTTTCTGGGTGGCCGTGCACCGCATTCACCATCAGCGCTCGGACCAGCCGGGCGATCCCCACTCTCCGCGCGATGGCGGCTGGTGGGCGCATATGCTCTGGATCATCTTCGGTGACGGACTGCATAACAAGACGGACGTTCTCGGCAGGTATGCGCCAGACCTCTATCGCGATCCCTTCTATCGAACCCTGAATACCTGGCACTGGGTGCCACTCACCGTAAGCGGATTCATCCTGCTCGCGGTCGGCGGCTGGACCTGGGTGCTTTGGGGCGTATTCGCCCGCGTCACCTTGGGACTGCACATCACGTGGCTGGTCAATTCGGCAACGCACATGTGGGGTTCGCGCCGCTTCCGGACGCGCGACGACTCCCGCAACCTCTGGTGGGTCGCGCTGCTCACGTTTGGCGAGGGCTGGCATAACAACCACCACGCCCATCCGACCTCGGCTCGGCATGGGCTCGCCTGGTACGAGCTCGATATTACGTGGCTGCAGATCCGGCTGCTCGAGAAGCTCGGGATCGCGCGCGCCGTCCACGTGGCGGACACGGAAGGCGCCGTCGAACTGCGACAGGCCGCCTGATCGCACACGCATCGCCAGTTCGTCGCGCCCGCTATGCTGAGATCATGGTGGTCGCAGCACGCCGCCGGCAGATCGCCTTTTTCATAGCGCTCGGATCCTGCCTTGTCGCGCTCGCCGTCGCTCTCAACGTCGGGTGGATCATCATCAGCTGGCGTACCGGCGCCCTGCTGGTGCTGGGGATACTGGTTTCTTCGCTGATCATCACGGGCGTGGTCCTGAACACGATCTTTCTCGTCCGCGAGATTCGGCGCAACGAGCAGCACGATGCGTTCATCAATGCCGTTACGCACGAGCTGAAAACGCCCGTAGCGTCGATGCGCCTGTACCTGCAGACACTGCAGAGCCGCGAGATCGACGACGTAAAGCGGCGCGAGTTCTACATCAGCATGCTCGCCGACTGCGATCGACTCACCGGCACGATCGAGCAGGTCCTGCACGCGGGCCGCACGGCGTCGCACAAGAATCTGCAGCAGCGTGTGCCGGTTAATCTGCGCGACCTCGTCAGCGACTGCGTGACGCTGGCTCGTTCGCGGCACCACCTGGGCGAAGACTCCGTTCGATTCGTCGACGGGGTGAACGGGAGCAGCACTGCCGTCATCGGCGATGCCTCCGAGCTGAAGGCGGCGGTGTCGAACCTGATCGAGAACGCGATCAAGTACTCAGGCGCGAACGTGGATGTCGAAGTCGCAGTTGCGCACAGCGAGCCCGGACGGATCGCCGTGCGCGTCAGCGACCGCGGGGTCGGGATCCCGCCGGATGAGTTGAAGCGAATCTGGAAGCGGTTCTATCGAATCCCCGGCGCTGTGGCCGCGCGCGTGAAGGGCACCGGGCTGGGGCTGTTCATCGTGCGTTCGATCGCGAAGAAGCATGGCGGCCGCGCCTGGGCCGAGAGCCAGGGCGCGGGCCACGGCAGCACGTTCACAATTCAGCTTCCCGCCGCACCCAGTGCCTGAGCGATGGCGCGCATCCTGATCGTGGAGGACGAGCAGCACCTCGCCGATGGCGTTCGTTTCAACCTCGAAGCGGAAGGCTATGCCGTCGCTGTCGCCGAAACCGGCGAGGCTGCGGTCCAGGCTGTCCGTGACGACGCGTTCGACCTGATCGTGCTCGATGTGATGCTGCCGGGCATGAACGGATTCGAAGTGGCATCCCAGCTCCGGCGCGGCGGCCATTTCCTCCCGATTCTCATGCTGACCGCGCGCAGCCGGCCCGAAGACGTGCTCAAGGGCTTCGAGGCGGGAGCCGACGACTACCTGCCCAAGCCATTCGAGCTTGCGATCCTGATTGCGCGGATTCGCGGTCTGCTGCGGCGTCACGAGTGGAACCGAAAGCGAGAGCCCGAAGATACCTTCCGGTTCGCGGGCAAGATCATTGCCTTCGACACACTCGAGCTGCACGCTCGCGGGCGGACGGTGCCGCTGACGCTGATGGAGGCGAACCTCCTCCGGCACCTCATCCGGCATCAGGGCAGGCCTGTGTCGCGGAAGACGATACTCGAAGAGGTTTGGGGCGTGCGGGAGGACACCGACACGCGCGCCATCGACAACTTCATCGTGCGGCTGCGGAAGTACATCGAGGATGTACCCGCGAAACCGCGCCACGTGCTGACGGTGCGCGGAGTGGGCTACAAATTCGTGCCGGAGCCGTAGCGTGCGCGGGACACGCGATCCACAGCAGCGCCGCACCGGCAGAGAGCCTGCGCTTACTCGGCGACAACCGGATTCCGGAGTTCTCCGATACCCTCGACAGACACGACGCATTCATCGCCCGGCTTCAGCCAGCGCGGCGGCTTGCGTCCGGCGCCGACGCCGGCGGGTGTTCCTG
>DASSSG010000166.1:0-5969 GCA_035708545.1 Bryobacteraceae bacterium
GACAATGATCATGCCGCCTATGGCCATGATCCCGACTCGCAGCTTCGCCCATCCTACTCTTTGCGCCGATGGCATAGATCGTCGTTATTGTCTTGTGATCCTGAATCTGGCGACGTACGGGTCGTGCTGGCGATTCAGTTCGTCCCGGGTGCCTTCAAACACCAGGCAGCCATCACGCAGAACCATGAAAACTGTTCGTTCCTGTATTCCCGATTCCCGCGGCGCGGGCTCGAGTTCCCCGCTCTCGGGATTGTAGCGGAAATCCGCCATGATATGACCGTCCTGATAGCGATGCGTCACGATTGCAATCGTCGTGTTGCGCGTGTCGCGCGCTTTCACGATGAGCGCCATAATGGTGTTCGCGGTAATCGGATCGAGCCCGGCGCTTGGCGAATCATAGAGCATCAGCGCGGGCTCGGTGACCATGGCGCGAGCGATCCCGACCCGGCGCCGCATTCCTCCGGAGAGTTCGCTGGGAACCTTTTCGAGCGTATGCTCGAGTTCGACAAAACGGAGCGCCTCGCGCACGCGGTTGGTGACATCGCCGTTGCGTTCCTCCGGTGCTGTCGCGCGGTTCACCACGGGATATGCGACATTCTCCTCGATAGTCAGTGAGTCGAACAGGCCGCCTTCCTGAAAAAGAACTCCTACTCGCCCGCGAAGCGTGAACATCTGCTCCTCGCTCATGCCCGTGATGTCCTGCCCGAAGAGGAAGACGCGCCCGCTCGCAGGACGCACCAGACCGAGCGCCGTTTTCAGCATCACCGATTTTCCACTGGCCGCGGCGCCGAAGATGATACGCGTCTGACCTCGCCTGATTTCGAACGAGATTCCATCCAGCGCCTTCAGGTCATCGAAAACGACCGTGACGTTCTCGAAGCGAACGACGGAATCATCGGTGGCATCCGGCATTGTCTAAGCCGTCACGACATCCTCGCAAGGCTGACAAAGATCCGTGTCAGAAACAGATCGCAGATGAAGATCCAGACGCTCGCCGCGACAACTGCCTGTGTGGTCGAGCGGCCAACTCCCTGCGTGCCCCCTGTGGTACGCAGGCCGTAGAAACATCCCACTGAAGAAACCACGAGGGCGAAAATAAACGGCTTGAGAAGCCCCTGGGTGAGGTCGTTCCACTCGAGGATCCGCCAGGCGCTGGTCCAGAACTGAGAGGCGGTCAGGTTGAGCAGCAGGGAGGCGACGATATACCCGCCCACGAGACCGACGAAATCGGCTATCACCGTGAGCACCGGCAACATCAGCGCAGTGGCCGCGATTCGAGGTGTCACCAGTTTCTTGACCGGGTCGGTGCCCAGCGCGCGCATGGCGTCGATCTGCTCCGTGACTTTCATCGACCCCAGCTCGCTTGCGATGCCCGATGCGTTGCGCCCTGCAACCAGGATTGATGTAAGGACCGGTCCGAGTTCGCGGACGAGCGTGATGGAGACGATCTGGCCGACCTGCCCGGTAGCGCCGTAAGTCTCCAGCGCGCGCGCCATCTGCAGGCTCATGACCGCGCCCGTGAAAAGCCCGATGAGTATGACAATCGGAAGGCTGCCGACTCCGATGATGTCCATCTGCAGGAACAGATCATCGGCGTAGAAGGGTCGCCGCACGACATTCTGAACGGCGCGGCCGGTGAGCGTGAAATAGTCCTGAGTGGCCAGAACGGGAGGTTTGAGTAGATCGAACAAGCGAGCGCCGGCCTCAGTGACGATGCTAGCATAGGGGCGGGTTTCAATCCCGCTTACGCGAAGCAAATGAAGGGCTTAACCGACGTTCCGGGCATCAGGGTCGGGCACGCGACCAATCTCGAAGCGGTCACCGGATGTACCGCGGTGCTGTCGCCAGGCGGGGCAGTTGCCGGTCTCGACGCGCGCGGGTCTGCCACCGGGAGCGAAGAGTGGGACCTCCTGAACCCGTTGCATCTTACGAGCCGTATTCACGCCGTCGTGCTGTCGGGCGGCAGTGCGTTCGGCCTTGAGACGTGTTCCGGCGTTCGACGCTGGCTGGCGTCGCAGGGCATTGGTTTCGAGACGCGATACGGGCGCGTGCCGCTGGTTCTCGGTGCCATCCTCTATGATCTCGGTGTTGCGAAGGCCGGCCATCGTCCGGACCGCGAGATGGGCGAAGCGGCCGCAAAGGTCGCAACCGACGGTCCGGTAGTCGAGGGTAGCGTCGGCGCCGGTTCGGGCGCAACCACGGGCAAGGTCTTCGGCTTGCAGCAGGCCATGAAAGGCGGAATCGGCAGTTTCTCCGCATCCGTGGGTCCTGCCGTGAAGGTAGGCGCGCTGGCGGCGGTCAACTGTTTTGGCGACGTCGTGGATCCCCGCACCGGACATATTGTCGCTGGCGCGCGCACGGCGCCCGATTCGCGCGATTTTGTTCGCACGACAGAAGCCATGCGACGCGGCGCGCGCGGCGGACTTCTTGGCGAGAATACGACGCTTGTTGTAGTTGCGACGAATGCCGGCCTTGGCAAGCCTGAGGCAACCAAGCTCGCTCAGATGGCCCAGCACGGGATGGTGCGCGCGATCTCGCCCGTTCACACCCTGTTCGACGGCGATGTCGTCTTCGCATTGTCGACCGGTGGCGAAAAAGCGGACTTGAACGAGTTAGGCGTAGTCGCGGCGGAGGTCGTCGCCCAGGCCATCGTGCGCGCTGTGAAAGCCGCCAGGACGCTGGGCGGCGTTCCGGGCCTGGCTGGTTGAGCACGTAATCCCCTTCGAAACTCCCCCTCTCCACCGGGCGTCACACGACAGACGGTGCAGTTGTCGTCCAGCCTGCACATGCCCGAGCAAACTGTTATCGACCCTCCTGTACAAGTCGAAGCCCCGCCTCGACCGCCCGTGCGACCGCACCGCAACCGGCGCCCGAGGCTGTACCTGCCCGATGGTACGCTCCCGCGGCTGGCACTTGCCTTTTGCGTCACCGCGCTGCTCGGCTTCACTATCGTCTACACGCGGTACGCGAGAATCGTCAGCAGTCAGATCGGGCCGGGCGGCATTCAGATCGGTTCCATGATCTTCTCGACACCCTGGGTGCTCGAGAAGGGCGAAACGGTCTCCGAACGGGAAGTCATCAAATACCTTCAGCGTTGCGGCTACCGTGAGAACGGCGACAGCCGCATTGGCCAGTACCGCCGCACGCCCGGGGGGCTGGAAATCACCACCGGTCCCGACTCGTACTTCAAGTCGCACACGGCCGTGATTCAGTTCACGGGCAGCCGTGTAAGCCGGATCGTCTCGAGGACCATCAATCAGGAGAGCAATTTCATCCAGCTTGAACCCGAGCTCGTGACCAATCTGGTGCAGGGTGAGCGCGAGAAGCGCCGGCCCGTCATCTACTCGGATCTGCCGAAGCACCTCGTGCAGGCTCTCATCTCCACCGAGGACAAGCGTTTCTTCGACCATAGCGGTCTCGACTTCCTGCGCATCGCCAAAGCACTGTACGTCGATTTGAAGGAGCGCAAGAAAGGCCAGGGCGCTTCCACCATCACGATGCAGCTGGCCCGCAGCTTCTGGCTGGACAACGAGAAGAGCTGGAGCCGGAAATTTTCTGAGGTCCTGATTGCCGCCGAACTGGAGCGCCGGTTCTCAAAAGAAAAGATCCTCGAACTCTACGCCAACGAGGTCTACCTCGGTCAGAAGGGCAGCTTCAGCGTTCACGGTTTCAACCAGGCTGCGCGATCGTATTTCAGCAGGGACGTCAGCCAGTTGACCCTGCCTGAATCGGCTCTGCTCGTCGCGATGATCCAGCGGCCCGCCTATTTCAATCCGTTCAAATACCCGGAACGCGCGAAGGCCAGGCGCGATCTCGTGCTCACACTGATGTTCAATAACGGGTACATCGACGCACAGCAGCTCGCCCGCGCGCAGGCGACGCCCGTCCGCCTGAATCCCGGCGATGATGAGGCGACCGATGCGCCCTATTTTGTCGACCTGATGAACGGCGAGATCGAGGCCGCCCTCCGCCGCAAGCTGGGGCCGGGCGACGCATACCGCGTATATACGTCACTCGACATGGCGCTGCAGCGCGAGGCAGTCGAGGCGGTGCATCTCGCGATGCGCGAAGTCGACAGGAACGTGCGGGCGAAACGCGGCAGGAAGAACAAGGCCGCCCCGCTGCCGCAGGTCGCTCTCGTGGCGCTCGATCCGAGCACCGGCGCCGTGCGCGCGCTCGTAGGTGGCCGGAGCTATGGCGAGAGCCAGCTCAACCGGGCGCTCGCGAAACGTCCGCCGGGGTCGTCGTTCAAGCCCTTCGTGTACGCGGCCGCTCTGAACACCGCCCTCGAACGCCGGAATAACGTGATTACCGCCGCTACGACCGTGCTCGACGCGCCCACCGTATTCCACTTCAACGGCCAGGACTACGAGCCCGGCAACTTCGGCGACCACTTCTACGGCACAGTAACGCTGCGCCAGGCGCTGATGAGATCGCTGAACATCCCGACCATCAAGGTTGCGGAGAAGACCGGCTACGAGAACGTTGTGCGGCTTGCTCGCGCCGCCGGAATGAACGAAAAAATGCTGCCCACGCCCGCGCTCGCGCTCGGCGCATACGAAGTGACGCCGCTCGAGATCGCGAACGCGTATACGGTTTTCGCAAATGGCGGCAGGTTCGTCAGCCGCAATCTCGTCGGCTCCATCCGCGACCGCAACAACAGGATCATCTACACCGCGAAACCCGAGCAGCACGAGACGCTTGACCCGCGCGTCGCCTTCATGATGATTAACCTGATGGAGGATGTGATCGGGAGCGGTACGGCGGCCGGAGTGCGCAGCCGCGGGTTCACGCACCCAGCCGCCGGCAAGACCGGCACCTCGCGCGATGGCTGGTTCGCCGGCTTCACGTCGAATCTGCTGGCTGTCGTCTGGATCGGCTACGACGATTACAGCGACCTTCGGCTCGAGGGTTCAAAGTCGGCGCTGCCGGTCTGGACCGAATTCATGAAGCGGGCACATGACCTGCCGCAGTATCGGGATACAAAGCCGTTCACGCCGCCACCGGGAGTGGTGAAGGTCGCCATCGATCCTTACACCGGGCTTCGCGCAGTTCAGGGGTGCGCGTCGCGCGTGGAATACTTCATCGACGGCACCCAGCCAAAAGGCTACTCCGACTGCTATTCAAACCCATACGACGAAGAGCCCGGTCTGGAACCCGTGGCCGAACAGCGGCAGGGCGGCTTCTTCCGGCGCGTCTGGGACGTGTTTCGCTGACACGCCGGCCGCGCGACCCTGACCGTATAACCGCAGCGCCCCCCTCGGAACCGTGCCGACGGCTCGCACTGCTAAACTATCCCGTCATGAACCGCCGCACGTTTCTCACTGGTCTTGGCGCGCCCCTGATCCTCGGAGCCGCCAATAAGTCGGGTTCCGCGCGCCCCGTCCTCGGCGCAGGCGCGCATAAGTACGAAGCGATCCACGACTGGGGCGAGCTTCCGGCCCGCATCAAATACGGCAACACGCATGGCGTATGCGAGGACTCGCAGGGCCGCATCTATGTTCACCACACCGTGAACGGAGCCAGTGAGTCTTCGGACTCCATGGTCGTCTTCGACAGCAAAGGCAGGTTCATCAGGAGCTGGGGCAGCGAGTTCAAAGGCGGTGCTCACGGCCTCCACATCCGCAGGGAAGGTCGCGACGAGTTTCTTTATCTCTGCGACACAAAACGCGCTCTCGTCGTCAAGACCGATCTCGACGGCCGCGTGGTCTGGACCGTCGCCTACCCGCACGAATCGAAGCAGTACGCGGATGCGCCGATCAAATACAGTCCCACAAACGTGGCCATCGCCCCCAACGGCGATGTGTATGTCGGCGACGGCTACGGCTCGAACTACATCAACCAGTACGACAAAGACGGCAGGTACATCCGCACGTTCGGCGGCACCGGGAAGCAGGCAGGCCAACTGGCCTGCCCCCACGGGCTGATCATCGACACGCGCGCGAAGGAGCCCGTGCTCATCGTGGCCG
>DASSSG010000167.1:0-7987 GCA_035708545.1 Bryobacteraceae bacterium
GCCCCTTGCCGGACATGAGGCTACCTCCGCTTCCACCAGACCGCCACGCCGACGACGACCGCGGCCAGCGGGAGCAACAGGAGGCTTGTATACTGCAGCAGCTGCATCTGCCGCCGCGAGAGATTGAGCCGCCGGTCCTCCGGCTCTTTCGGTCGAATCGAGATCAGGTCCTCGTCGGATGAGAGCCAGTTCAGGGTATTCATTGCGAGGCTCGGGTTGCCGTTGAAACGCAGCAGAACATTTGTTGCCCAGTCGGTCGAACCATATACGACTACACGCCCCTGACCCGGGCTGCCTTTGACCTCCGCCGCGGCCGCAATCGTGAACGGGCCTTTCTTCGCAGTACGCGGGTCGACTCGAACTTCCCGCGCGCCGAGGTCCGTCACAGCGAAGCTGTTGTCGGTCGTGGAAATGACTTTTGACGCGCTGCCACTCACTTCGAGCGAACGCGGCAGCGGAAACGCGGTCGCGGCGCCGCTCATTTCGCGAACGATCGCATGCGATTCGTAGCTGGTGATCAGCGGCACCTCGGGTCCAAGTCCGGCCAGCTGGCCGACCGCGCTCGGCTCGAGAATGAGATCCTTGTTCGCTTTGACGCCCCAGCCTTCGAGAATTTTGAGCAGAGCCGCCTGCTCGGGCGCGGGCTCGTTGCCCGAACGAAGCGGCGCGCTGAGCATCACCAGCAGGCGGCCGGCATTATCGACATAGGTCTTCAGCGCGTTGACCACCGGGTCGACGTAATCGAACCGTGGCCTCGCGGCGATCGTTACCGTGCAGTCTTTCGGAACCTCCGCCTTTTGCAGCAGGGAGATCTCACGCGTTTTGTACTGTTCGCGCTCCATCAGTGTCTTGAGCATCGAGAAGCCTTCGCGGCCCGTGTCCCCAATGGTCGGCTCGCCGCTGCCCGCGACGAAGCACACGTTCCGCTCGCCGCCTTTCAGCGCGCGGATCAGAGCGCCCGTGATCTCCTCTTCATTGAGCGAACGGGCTTCCTGCCGCCGCCCGGCGCCCTCGATGACGACGAGACCTGTTTCGCGAACCCCCGACTGGCGGGCCAGCTGCGGCTTCCGGGTCGGATCGACGTACTGGACGCTGAGCTTCGGCGACAGCGCATCGTACCGGCCCAGCACGTCGCGTGCGCGGTCGAACTCACTCGACCGATCCCAGTACGTCAGTTTGACGTCCTGCTTCAGCCCACGAACGACTTTCTCGGTCTGGTCCGACAGACTGAAACGCTTGTTGGCGGTCGTGTCGATTGACCGGTTGTGGCGGTTCGCGAGCCAGTTCGCCAGCACGACCGCCGCGAGCACGACGAGGATGTAGAGGGTTGCGTAGGCGGTGAATTTCGTCTGCCGGGTGCGCAGCCAGTTAGTCCTGAAGGCCATGGCTTACGCCCTCCACCGCACGGATTCGAGCGACCTGGAGGTGAGGAATAATCCAAAGAAAATCACGGTCAGGTAATAGACAATATCTTTGCTGTCGAGCACGCCCTTGGCGAACGGTTCGAAGTGCGTCAGCACCGAAGCGTACCCAACCACCTGCGCCCACCTCGCGGCGTCGAACGACGTCAGCCAGCTCAGAAGCCACAGCAGCAGGCACACGGCGAACGTGGCGCTGCCCGCGATGATCTGGTTGCGGCTGGTAGTCGAGATGAACGTGCCGATCGCCAGCAGAGCCGAGCCCTGCAACAGCAGCCCGAGATAGCCGACCAGCAGCGGCTTCAAATCCGGCTTCCCATACGCGAACAGCAGCGCGTAATTGATCGCCGAGAACAGCAGAATGATGAAGTACATGACCACCGCGGCCAGCCACTTCCCGAGGATAATTTCGAGGTCCCGCACGGGCGAGGTCGCGAGCAGCTCGAACGTGCCCGACCGCTTCTCTTCCGCGAAGAGGCGCATCGTGATCATCGGTATGATGAACAGGCCGACAACGCTCAGATTCATCAGCGTCGGCCGGATCACCCACTCGTTCACATCCATTGGCATGCCGCGGCCGCTGAACTGCGACTCGAAGCTGCGCTGAACGAAGAACGCAGTCGAGAAATAAAAGAAGAAGCCCGCCAGCAGCGCGAAGAAGGCCAGCAGCCCATACGCTACAGGCGATTTGAAGTACGATTTGATCTCCTTTTCGAAAATCGCGACCACGTTTCTCACTGCACACCTCCGGACCGCGCGGCCGCCGCATCGGCAGCCGTAAGCTCGAGAAAGATCTGTTCGAGGCTCACGGACACGGCTCGCAGCTCGTTCAGATTCCAACCCGCCTCGACGATCGCGCGGGCGACATCGGCGCGCACAACCTGGCCCTGAAGACTCTCGATATCGAACAGGTGCGTCCCGTTCCGCGTCTCGCGGAACAGCACGCGGCTGACACCCGCAACCTGCTCGATGCGCTGCTGCACAGCCTCATGCGTCAGCGGACCCTCCCGCGCTTCCACCTGCACCCGAACCGTCTCTCCGCCGCGCAGCCTGTGCGTGAGGTTGTGCACGCTGTCGGTGGCCACGAGCTTTCCGTGGGAAATGATGATTACCTGTTCGCAGGTCTGTTCGACCTCCGGCAGGATGTGCGTGCTCAGCACGATCGTGTGGTCGCCGGCGAGTCCGCGAATCAGCGACCGCGTCTCGAGGATCTGCTTGGGATCGAGGCCCGCCGTCGGCTCGTCGAGGATCAGCACGTCGGGATTATGCAGCACCGCCTGCGCGAGGCCGACGCGCTGCCGGTAGCCTTTCGACAGCTTGTGGACGTGCTTGCGCCGAGCATCGCCTATGTTGCAGCGCTCGGTGGCTTCATTGACCCGGCGCGTGAGCTCCGCGCCGGCCAGGCCTTTGATGCGCGCGACGAAAGTCAGGTACTCGGTCACCTCCATATCGGGATAAAGCGGCGGCGTTTCGGGCAGATATCCGATGCGTCTTTTCACTTCGATCGGCTGCTTCAGCACATCGAAGCCGGCCACGGAAGCCGTGCCGGCCGTCGGCGGCATAAAGCAGGTCAGCACTCGCATTGTCGTCGTCTTTCCCGCACCGTTCGGACCGAGAAAGCCGACGATCTGCCCCTTTTGGACCTCGAATGAAATATCGTCGACGGCGACCGTGCGCGCGTACCGTTTGGTCATGCCTTCAACCTTGATCATCTGTATTCCTCAATAACCACCATCTTCGGGGCGGCCGCGCTGTGGCGCCCGCGGGTGGAAAGATATGCTGGAAACCAAAATGGTAATGAGCAGCAGAGAAGTCTGTCAAACTGCGCCGCGCCCCTCAAAACCCCATTATCTGAAAGCCCGCGTCCACGTATATGACATTTCCCGTAACGCCGCGCCCGAGCGGGCTCGCCAGAAACACGGCCGTATCCGCCACTTCGGCGGGATCGGTATTGCGCCGCAGCGGCGCGCGATCCGCCACCACTTCGAGCATCCTCGACAGGTCTTTGACCGCACGTGCCGACGCCGTTTTGACCGGGCCCGCGGAGATAGCATTCACCCGGACGTTGGACGGGCCGAGGTCGTGTGCGAGGTACCGCATGCTGGCCTCCAGTGCAGCCTTGGCGACGCCCATGACGTTGTAGTTGGGTACGACTCGCACCGATCCGAGATAGCTCAGGGTCATGATCGACCCGCCCGTGGTCATGAGGGGGGCCGTGGCTCGCGCGACCGCCACAAATGAATACGCGCTCACTTCCTGGGCCAGCAGGTATCCGTCGCGGGCGGTCTCGAGAAATGGCCGGCTGAGGTCTTCGCGATTCGCAAACGCGATGCTGTGCACCACGGTGTCGAGCCGCGCCGCCTCCTTCGCCATGCGATCGAGTTGCTCCGGCACGGTTACATCGCACGCCAGCACTCGCGTGCCCGGCTTCAGTTCCGCTCCGAGCTCTTCGACGGTTTGCCTCTGCCGGTCTCCCTGGTAAGTCAGGATGAGTTCCGCGCCTTCCCTCACGAATGCCTGCGCGATGGCGTACGCGAGACTCCACCGGTTCGCAATGCCCAGCACGAGGGCGCGCTGGCCCTCCAGCAATTTTGGCATGGACTGGTAATTGTAACAGGCAGGCGCAAAGTGAAAGGCTGAACCGCGGCAGTCAGAGTACCGTTGACGAGACACACTCCTGCAACCGACACTGCTTCAGACGAGACGCGGCCGGTTACTTTCCGAAGTGCGCTGCCAGGTAGTCCACGATCACCCTGATTTCGCTTTCTTTTGCCGCCGCGCCGCGAGCCAGCATGTTGTCCACCATCGCGGACCATGATGCGCGGTCGCGGCGCACTCCGGTTACCGCGTCGAGGGTGTGACACCGTGTACCGCAGGTTCGCTGTACGACCGCCTTCGCCGAACCGTTGGGCAGGACCGCGGGGGCTGGCTGTTGT
Organism: Bryobacteraceae bacterium; assembly: GCA_035708545.1. GTDB lineage: Bacteria > Acidobacteriota > Terriglobia > Bryobacterales > Bryobacteraceae > DASSSG01. Next base: position 4,355 of record DASSSG010000167.1, read on the forward strand.
TCGGCTCTCGAGACGATTCGCGGCGGGGCGGCTAAGGGGCGATCGCCGAGCGCGAACGCTATCAGACTGTCGCTCGGCGTGCCGCCGAAGTAGCCCCCTCCTCCCCCGGCCATGATCGCCACATACTGCCTCCGGTCTTTGCCGAGGTAGGTGATCGGAATGGTGTGGCCGTTAGCGTCAATCGGCTGCTCCCAGAGCAGCCGCCCGGTCCTCGATTCGAACGCTCGGAAGCGGCTGTCATTCGTGGCTCCGATGAACACAAGGCCCCCCGCGGTCGCTATACTGCCGCCGAGATTCAGTGCGCCGGTGTTCCTGATGCCCTGAGCTTCCAGAGCCGGAACTGTTCCGAGCGGGGTGCGCCACGCTATGCCGCCCGTCTTTGTATCTACAGCAACTAACTCGCCGAACGGAGGCTTTGAACAGGGAATACGCGTGTCCCGATTCCAGAAACGAGCGTAGGGACCATAGGCCGAAGTTCGTATGTAAGTTACCGCGCCCGTCGCGGGATCGACCTTCTTCTCCATATGTCCCCACTGGCCAAGGTTATTGATATTAGTAAACAGATAACCGAGCGTCGGGTCGACAGATACTCCGCCCCAGCCGCCGCCTCCAAGCGTGCTCGGGAAGACGAGGACATTACCTTCGAGACCCAGAGGCGTATACAGGCGGCCGATGCGCATCCGATTCCTGACGAACAAATCGCGACAGAAAGCGGCGTGTTCGGGCGTCAGATCGTACATTTCATCTTCTCTGAAGTCGATTCTGGAGAGCGGAGGCGGCTTCAGCGGAAACGGCTGCGTGGCCGCGGTTTTCTCGCCGGGGACGTCGCTGTGCGGCACTGTCCGCTCTTCCATGCCGTACAGCGGCTGGCCGGTGGCGCGATCGAAAACGAACAGGATGCCCATCTTCGTAATTTGCGCGACGGCCGGTATGATGCGGCCCGCGCGCACGGTCCCGAACAGGATCGGGGCGGCGGCAGGGTCGTAATCCCAGAGGTCGTGATGCACGAGTTGCTGGTGCCACTTCAGCCTGCCCGTGGCGGCGTCGAGCGCGACCAGGCTGTTGCCGTAGAGGTTGTCTCCGTGACGGTCTGCACCGTAGAAGTCCGACGTGGGCGAGCCGAGCGGTGCGTAGAGAATACCGCGCTTCACATCGATGGTAAGAAAGCCCCAGGCGTTCGTGCCCGACCGATTCTTCCACGCCTCACGCGGCCAGGTTTCGCTGCCGGGCTCGCCGGGTCTGGGAACCGTGTGAAAGGTCCAGACGAGCTTACCCGTGTAGGCATCCCAGGCTCGGATGTCGCCGTAAGCTCCGATAGTGGGTGTATTTTCGCCGTTGGCGCTCCCGGTAATTACTAAGTTCCTGTAGACCGTGGGCGGGGAGGTCAGGGAGATACGGGCATCGGGGAGGTCGCCTAAGACGCCTTGCTTCAGATCTAACAGGCCTTCACGCGCAAATCCGGTGGCAGGTTTGCCTGTGGTAGCGTCGATCGCGATCATGCCCCCTTTTACGCCGGCAAAAATTCGAGGGTGGGTTGTCTTATCGCCCGCCCACCAGGCGAGGCCGCGCAGAGCTACCTGAGTGGCCTCGAAATGCCAGAGTTGTTTGCCGGTTTCCGGTTCGATAGCGAAGATGCCGTTCGCGCCGACAAGATACATGACGCCGTTCACGACTATCGGGATGCCTTCCGAGCCGGGTTTTCCTGTGTGAAAGGTCCAGGCTCGCTGCAGGCGCGAGATGTTGGTCACGTTGATTTGTTTCAGAGGACTGAAGCGCGTCGCCGCGAGGTCTCGGCCCCAGGCCGGCCAGTCAGTTTGCGCAAAGAGCGCGGACGCGAAGGTAATCGCGAACGCTGCGAACGTCAATGGCATCGGAAAAACCCAGTATAGGAGGCCCGCTGAGACCCGCCCTTACTCGGCCCGCAGCGCGTCCATGGGTTGAATGCGAATTGCGCGGATCGCCGGGACCCAGGCAGCGCCGATCATGATTGCCACTACGGCAACAGCGGTTGCGGCATAGAGTGCCGGATCCCAGGGCTTGACGCCTACAACGGCTGAACGCACCATCCACGCCAAACCGGCGAGCAGCACCAGGCCGGTCGGAATGCCGAACGCGGCGATGCGCAATGCGGAACCGAGGATGAGGCAGTGAATCCTGCCGGGGGTCGCTCCAACGGCTACTCGCAACCCAAGCTCACGCGTTCGTTGCGCAACCGAATACTGGAGGACACCGAACAGGCCGGCTGCCATGAGCGCGATGCTGACCAGGCCCAGCGTGCTGGTTGTCGTGGACATGAGGCGGTCGGCCGCGAGCGCGCCGTCCATGTGCTGACGCAGCGTCTTGATGCCGTACAGCATCGCGCGAGGATCGAAGCGCCTGATCTCATTGATCACTGAACGGCCGATCGCTGCGGGTTCGCCGGCGGTTTGGATCATGAAGGTCACATCGTCGGACGGCATTTGCGCATAGGCAAAGTAAATATAGGGTTCAGGAGTCTCATGCAGCCAGATCGACGGCGCGTCTTCAGCGAGGCCGACTACCTGCCAGAGTTTGCCATTAATGCGGACGGATTCGCCTGTGGGGTTGCGATCGGGAAGAAACTGGCAGGCGAAGGTTTGTGATACCACGATTACGGGTTGCGTGCGCTGCCGGTCATTGCTGTCGATTCCGCGGCCGCCGAGAACGCGCGTCCCCATAACCGAGAAATAGTTGCCGGCCACATTGTTGTATTTCACGGCGCGTGGCTGCTGTCCGGGCATTTCCACACGCGCCATGGCGCCGCCACCGGAGCCGCTCAGGGGGACTCGGCGGGCGAACGTCGCCGCGCGCACGCCCGCGATTGCGGCGAGCCGCTCCGACGCCTGCTCGCACCACGTAGTGCGGGGCAGATCGAGACCGCGGATGGCGTTTACGAGGAGTAACTTCTTGTCGGGCTCGAAGCCGGGCCGGATCGCGGCTGCGTTGTGAAGGCTCTGGAGAAAGAGGAGCGTAGTCCCGAGCAACGCCACGCATATTGCCGTCTGTCCAACCATCAGGGCGATCTGGCGCCATCGGGTATAGCTGCCGGTGCCGCCCTGCGCGGTTTTGAGAATCTCCGATACGCCGAGGCGGGAGGCGAGCCGGGCCGAGGGCATACCGGCGATCAGGACCGACAGGAGAGTCGCCACGACGGTGAACGCGAGCACGCGAGAGTCGAGGCGAACGCCGGGATCGAGGAACGTGCGGCCGACGGTCAGGACCTGGACGGCTTTAGCGAGCAGGACATGCGCGAGTAACACTCCGAGAGCGGCGCCCGGAATCGCAATCAGGCTCGTTTCCAGCAGGAGTTGGCGGGCGATCGTGCGGCCGCCGGCGCCAAGCGCGACGCGAACGGCAATCTCCTTTCGGCGGGCTTCGGCCTGGGCGAGCCGAAGCTGTGCCACGTTGGCACACGCCACGAAAAGGACGAGGCTCAGAAGCGCAAGTAGTCCGCCGCCGAAGATCAACTCTTTGCCCCTGAAAATGCGGCCGTCACGCACGCCGGGGGTCTGGCGGCCCAGGCGACGAATTATGCTGCGGGTTTGAGCGATACCTTGTGCCCCAGCCTCTCCAGCCGTTTGACCAGGCGCTTGGTAAGCCGCTCTCGATCGATCC
>DASSSG010000168.1:0-2421 GCA_035708545.1 Bryobacteraceae bacterium
TAAGACCGACGCTGAACACGACGTCGGCGGCGGGCAGCGGGGGCAGAGCGAAAATATCCGCCTGTACAATGCTTAGGCGCCCGGCCTCCGCCGCACGGGTCTCGAGCTTACGGAGACCGAGCACGTTGTTGTCAATGGCAATGTAAGATCGCGGCCGGACCGCCTGGGTGATTGCATCCCAGAAACAACTGTTCGCGCCGCCCAGTTCAATGACCGCGGGAGCCCGGGCGCCGTGCCGTCGCATCGACGCGATCAGCGCACGTTCGGTGAATTTCCGGGTAAGACTCGCCGTTTTGTACGGCCGGCTGTAATACTCGTTCCAGTTCGTCGCTTCGGACGTCTTGCCCGGCATTATTGAAGTACCGGTTCAGGCGTGATCTGCAGGGTCACCCTGCAATAGTAATACTCGAGTCCGGCGGTTCCCTATGCGCGCGGCCCGCCAGCTTGTCGCAATGAGAGCGCGAGCTACGGTTGCCCGCGTCTGTTCCGTCGAAGTCCGCAGAGACCTGCCAGCCCCGTAATCGCGAGCAATGCGGTGCCGGGCTCAGGAACCGGATCGAGAAAGCTGCGGATCTCGCCCCCGGGATACGCGGACGTGTGGATATTCAGATAGGTGTTTCCGGCCAGGAGTGCAGCACTGAATGCAGCTTCGGCCGATGCTGCCGTTCCGCCGTTGTTTGTAATGAACGACGGATTATAACTTGCCGCAAGGCTCATATTGAAGGGATTCGAGTAAGTGCCGGAGGTTACACCTGACGGAAAGCCAGGGAAGGTCGGCACGATAGTCGCGACGCCGGCAGTGGGTGTAGCCGCGAAACGCGACACACAGCAATGAATATGTGCCGCAGTCACCCCTGCAATCAGACCCTGAAACGTTACGGCAACACTCATGAAGTGTGTCGCTGCATCATAAGTTACAGTCGTAAAACCTGTGCCCGGAGAGCTGTTTGGCGGAAACTCAGCCGGTCCGCTAAGTGTTCCAGTCAGTGTGACTGGCGCCGAAAAGCATATGCTCGCAAACAACAAAATACACATACCGAGCTGAAGTGTGCGCATATGACCTCCGCAGCCGGCCATTGTACGGCCCGCGCGCAGGAAATATCAATGCGGAGTTGTACCAGGTCCAAAGGTTCATGCGCAATTTGGAAGTACCAGTTCTATGGATCACATTTTGAATTGCCTTGCTGTCGGCAATCATAAGCACACCTCCTGTACGCCGTCGCTGCTTATCAACGAGCGGATGGGGTGCGCGACAAACCCAGAAGAGACGGAACGTGTTACGCGAAGAATCGCGCGCACACATCCAAACCAAGCTGGGTAGTGGGTCAGGTTCGGCGCCGACATCGACGCCGAAACGAGCGCATACGAAGACAAGGTCGAGTGCAGCCCGCGAGTCGTGAGCAGCAAGTACATGAGGGCAGGGATCAGCAGAGCTGCCACGACCGGCCGCGCGCAGAGGTGACTGAGCGGCCGCTGCCGCTATCGCTCCAGCGTTCTCTCCGCGGTCAGGCCGCTGATCACGTCGCGCGCCCGAACTCGCCAGCGCCCCTTCACGTCGTTGAGCGCGAACGGTATCTCGAAACGGGCTGTGCCATCGCGGATGGTGCGATTGCCGGTGTAATGGCGGACCACCTTCCCGGACGGATCCGTCACCTCAATGCGAACCACCGAGCGATCGACCGGAGCGCCTTTTTCGTCGGTCAGCCGGAGATCGAGCGCGGGGCTCAGTTCGAGCTTCGCAATTCGTGATGCCCGCTCGAGCAGGAGAATCGGCGAGATGGCCGAGGTCTCAACGTGGTTGGATGCAGGACCGCCGCGAAGCAGATCGTAGCGCACGCGGTCGACCGGCGGCAGAGTCACCGCGCGCGGCTCGCGGGTGAGGGCGCCGATCAGCCGGGAGGCGCCGAAATCGCGAACCGTGACGAGGAAATCGCCGTCGCCGACTACGAAACCGGGCTGGATCGAGACGGCGCGGGGCTCGCCCCGAAGGAGCGCGGGACGCGGCGCCGTCCAAAGCGGTTCGCGGCGCCAGCGGCAACGCTCATCCATGCGGCCGGTCTGTTCGTCTGCGTAAACGATGCCGCCACGATCCAGGAAGCGCTCGATGGCCGCGATCTCGCGGTCGGAAAGGGCGATGGAATATGGGAGGATCAGTACTTTGTAGTTGTCGAGCTCGCCACGTTCGATCTGCGGAGTCGCAACAAAACGAAACTGAATGCCCTGCCGCTCGAGTTGCCTCACCCACAGGCCGCGCCGGCGCACCAGCTCGGCGTAGTTGTTCGAAGTGCTATTCACGTTGGCGACACGAGCTTCGATTCTGCCGTCGGTAATCCACGCCCCGCGAATGCTGGCCATGGAGAAATGCACCGCCACGCCATCCTCGTGCACCTTCGAGTTCATGAACACGCGGCCGATGCCGGA
>DASSSG010000169.1:0-2723 GCA_035708545.1 Bryobacteraceae bacterium
GAGGCCATGATTTTCTCCATCAGCTATGCTCCTTTGGATAGTGTGTGAGGCGGTTTGGTGCGAAACCCGGACCACTCTTCGGTGAGAATTACCGAGTTGCTCGGGTTCGACGGCAGATACCGGATCGTCACCGGGCCAACCAGAGACTCGATCGGTTCCGAAAGGAAACTGCGAACGGCTGAGAGATCCTGCGCAGCCTGATATTCGACGCCCGCGACTGCATAGGAGTAAAGAACTGATGTGTCGATGATGTCGACGATGAAGCCGTCGACGAGACGTCCCTGCCGGCCAACCTTCAGGCGCCGCCGGCGCTCCCGTTCAACGGGGTCGCCATGCGTGCGCGCCGCGATCCATCGAATGGCGCCGATTCCGCCCACAAGTATGGCGGCGATGGTTGCGATCTCAAAAACGGGGCGCATTGAAACGAGGTCAGCGCGCCGCGGGTGTCTGCTCGAAGACCTTGCCCCAGTCCTTCAGGAACTGTTCGAGCCCTCTGTCGGTGAGAGGATGATTGAACAGCTGATCGAGCACCTTGAATGGCATGGTGCCGATGTGCGCGCCGGCGAGTGCCGATTCAATCACATGGTTCGGCATGCGCAGCGACGCCGCGAGCACCTGGGTTCTGAACCCGTAATTCCGGTAGATCTGGACGATGCTGCGGACGAGATCCATACCGACGTGCCCGACATCATCGAGGCGTCCGACAAAGGGACTGATGATATAGGCGCCGGCTTTGGCCGCGAGCAGCGCCTGCGCCGCGCTGAAGCAAAGCGTGACGTTCAGCCGGATGCCTTCCCTGCTCATGATGGAGCAGGCGCGAATGCCGTCGCGCGTGAGCGGTACTTTCACGACCACATTACGGTGAATCTTCGCGAGCACGCGACCTTCGCGAATCATTTCCTCGGAGACAGTGGAAACTACTTCGGCGCTGATATCGCCGTCCACGATTTCGCAGATCCTGCGGATCTGATCCTCGATCGGCCGCCCTTCTTTCGCGATCAGCGATGGATTGGTGGTGACGCCGTCGACGATGCCCCATTCGGCAGCGCGGCGCAATTCATCCAGGTTGGCAGTGTCGAGAAAGATTTTCATGCAGCCCCTCCGGTCACGCAATTCTCCAGCCGGCCGATGCCGCTGATGTCGACGCAGACGACAGAACCGGGCTCCATCGGGCCTACGCCGGGCGGCGTCCCGGTCGCGAGAAGGTCTCCGGGTTCCAGAGTCATAAACTCGGTGACGAACGCGATTATAACATTCACGCCGAAAATCATGTCCCGCGCTGCGCCATCCTGTTTGAGCTCGCCGTTAACGAACGTGCGCACACGAAGGTCCGCGAGGCTGACAGCATCGCGAGCGACCATGCACGGGCCTGCGGCGCAGAACGTGTCGAAGCCTTTGCCGCGCGTCCATTGACCGTCTTTCTTCTGCAGGTCGCGCGCGGTGACGTCGTTCACGCACGTGAAGCCGAGAATGCAATCCCAGGCGTCGCTCGGGCGCACCCTGCGAGCGCGGCGGCCGATGATGACGCCGAGTTCGCCTTCGTAGTCGACGCGCTGTGAGAGTGGGGGATACACGATGTCATCGCCGTGGGCGATCAGCGACGACGGCGGTTTGAGGAAGATCAGCGGCTCGGCCGGCGGCTCGTTGCCGAGTTCGCGGGCATGCTCGGGGTAATTGCGGCCGACGCAGACGATTTTCGTCGGCGAGGACGGCGGCAGCAGGCGTGCGCCTGCCGGAAGCTCGGCCGCATACTCCACTGCGCCCGATGCATCGGCCGCAGTCGGAGGCAGCGAGCGGTCGCGGGTGAACCGATACCGCCGGTTCATTGATGCGCGGAATACTGGGGCTGGGGCGGGTTGAGTTTGATGGTGAGGGTCTTTTCGGGTTCGTTGATTTCGAAAGTTTCGCCGAAGGTCTGGTACCCCTTCGCAATCACGCGCACCTGAATATCGCCCTGCGGGATCGCGGGAACGTTCACGAAACCAGCCTGGTTCGTGCGCAGCTGCCAGTTGGTGATCTGCTTCTTGCCCAGCTTCAGCACAGAGCGCCCCTTGACGAACTTCACGAGCACGCTGGCGCGTTCGATAGGTTTCCCGCTCAGCGTCTGGACCTCAACTCTGAGCTTCGTCATCTTGTCGTCGTCATCGGCCCAGCCGGGCAGGGCACAGGCCGGCACAAGCGCGAGCAACAGCCTTCTTGTCATGGTTCTTCTTTGAGTTTAACCGTCACGCGATATCGGCAAGCAGGAAGTGCGCCGGGATGCGTGCAGCGCGGCAGACAGCTTCCGCAGCAAGGTAGCCGCTGCGGACCGCGCCTTCCATCGTGGCCGGCCAGCCTGAGCGCGTCCAGTCGCCGGCGAGGAAGACGTTGGGATAGCGGGTCGCGGCCGGCGGCCGCACCTCCTCGAGTCCGGGCGTGGCAGAGAATGTGGCTCGGATCTCCTTGACCACGTGGGCTCGCTCGAGTTTTGCTGCGGCGACGGCGGGAAGGAACTCCGAGAGCTCCCGGAGCGCGAGGGCGACCACTTCGTTTCTGGGTGTTTCGGCCAGAGATCGCGACGCACTGGCGACCACCTGAATGTACCGGCCCGCATCCTTATTGAAGAGCCACTGGATGGTCCGGTCGAGCAGGGTCGCGTGCGGAAGATCGGTGACCGGCCGATCGAACCATAGGTGGATGCCGGTAATCGGTGAGTGCTCGAGTCGCGGTGGATCAAGTTCGGG
>DASSSG010000170.1:0-3326 GCA_035708545.1 Bryobacteraceae bacterium
GCGGTATCGCCCGATCCTCCGCGCCGGTGGATTTGAATTCCATGTGCACGGACGGATCCTGGTACGCATCGAGGTTCATCCAGGGCTCGGAATTCAGGTGATACAGCAGCGGCAGCGTGAGCTGATCTTCGTAGCGCAACATATTCGTTTTCAGGCCAGCGGGTGCGGGCACGGATTCAACGTTTCCTCGGTGGTCTCCGCCTCCGTGTACCCGAGCCGCTGTGGCAATTCATATAACCGCCGCCCTCCCAGACGCTCCACACCCTGCCCGAAGTGGATCGGCTGCAGCTCCGTGATCAGCACGCGCGCTGCGCGAATGGGATAGGGCCGCACGTCCGGCGTAGTGACATCGACGTCGAACACGCGATAGCCCCGTGCTCGAATGGATTCGAAAACTTCGGCGTCGTCGTGGCCCGCGATATCGCCCAGCGGCACCTTGCGGCCATGGCTCAGCAGAAAATCGAGTTCGTGGAAGTGATCGCGCCGGAAGAAATATGCTGCGTGATCTTCCAGGGATTCAACATCGGCATAGGCGTTCAGGCGGTCGGCTTTGCCCTCGGCGAAGCGCCGGGTGAGCAGATCGTGAATTTGTCCGATCTCGAACACCGCTTTCCGAACCGCTTCGCGCGGTTGCGGGTCGCACCCCAGCCCCACGATCGCGGCCGGGCCCGACCCTGTCCGGTCCAGGGCCACCGCCATCACCGCTGATATCGGCATGTCTGTCGCGAGCAGGAAAAGCCGAATTTCCGTCCCCGACGTCTCGTACGACGATCGGATCTCGCCGATAGCGCCCCGTTCCCCTGAGAAGTCAATCTCAGGAACGGGCAGCCGGTTCATCCAGGTGATCAGGAACGCGTCGCGCTCGAGCAGTTCCATCGTCCCTGTGCGAACTGCCGCCTCCAGCGTCGGACCCGCAGCCAGCCCATTCGAGGTCGGCGCGCAAAGGAGATCCTGCGGCTGCTCGCCGCGGTAATTCAGATATACGAGCACCGCAGGCACCCAGACATATGTGCCTGAAGCCACATCTCGCGCTCGGATCCAGGGAACCTCGTCTTCCGGTTTCCATCGGCTGAACGGCAGAGTGCCCCGTGCATACTGCCACTCGGAAAAAAGCACGAAATCACGGGCATCAATCCATTCTTCGTTAAAGGATGAAGCGGACGCCCGCCGGATCGCTTTCAAGGCGGGATGCGAAGCGCAGTAGTGTTCAATGGCTTCGCCGATTGCGCCAAGCATGGCTTGCTCGTCGGTACAGCCCTTCCCGCAGGCGCCGCGCTCGACACCGTCCCCTTTCCGGAAGTCGTAATGCGCGAGGACGGCGTCGTAGATTACAGGCAGCGCCGGCTCATCGTCGCTCTTCCTGCGGCGATTCAGCGAGCGAATCAGTCCCACGCGAGGACTGATGAAGTCGGCCAGCGCATCGAGCTGAGTCACTCCTGGCCTCCCGAATCCCAGTCCGCGAAACACGCCGGGCACCAGGGTTTCCGAAGCACGACGTGCCTGCTGGAGCTGAGGTCGCGAAGGTCAATGATCTGCAGCTTGCCGCGGGTGGCCGGCTGGCCCGCGCCGGAGAGCGCTTTGACTGCCTCGAGCGCCGCCAGCTGGCCCGCAATGCCCACACCAAACACCAGGTTGGCATGCCGCGAGCTGTCGTCGCGCTTCCGCCGGTCGAGATAGCTCTGAAAGTCGAATTCGGCTTCGGGTTTGTCCGCGCACGCGACCAGCCGCATGCGATAGCACATATAGCAGGCCGTCTCCCCCGGATACACCGCCGGTCCGACGATTACCTCGAGGCCCGACGCCGCGGCGCTGATCCACGGAATGCGCAGTTTCAGACAAACCCGGTTGAGTTTGTACACCAGCGAGATGTTGCCCTCATCGACGCAGTTGACGACGAAGTGCGATCCGGCGATGGCGCGCTCGACAGCGTCGTCATCGGGGAGTCTGTCAGGCACCGCTTCGTATCGCACCTGGGGAGCGGAGCGCCTGACGCGCCGGCACATGGCATCGCAGCGCGCGCTGCCTGTATCGGTCAGCTCGAAGGCGGCGGAGAAATATGTGTCCGCGGCCGTGACCGGTCCGTCATCGATGCAGCGCACGGTTCCAATACCGGCGGCAGCAAGTGACGACGCAGCGACTGCGCCGGCCCCGGTCAGCCCGAACACGGACACACGAGCCGCTGCCAGCCTTTCCTGCAGCCGCGCGCCTTCCGGCGCCAGATCATGAAACAGATTCAGCTGCGGGCGAAGTCTCTCTTCAACTTCGGGCGCCAGAGTCGATTGCGCCGCGTCTTCGAGCAAACCATTCTCGGAGAGAACGTCGAAACAGGCAGCGAGATCCTCCGGCTCGAACAGGTCGCTTACTTCGGCGTGGATCTCCTCAAACGAGTGCCGCCCATCAAGCAGCGGCTGCACGTGTTGCACGAATTCGCGGAACGAGCGGCCGCGCAGCTTTACGCGGCGGTGTGGGGAAACGAAGTGAAGCACCTCCTCGCCCGTCTTGTCCGGCGGCTCAGAGTATACGTAGTAGTGGCTCGGTATCCGCAGCCGCTGGGATTCGGCGATGGGCATTGAAGTCGGTCTCCATCATGTGAGCTGGACGATTGCGCAGCACCGGGAGGCTCAGGAGCTGCCCTTCCATCTCCACGCAGATCCTCGATGAGATGAGGCGGGCGAGCGCCTCATCGCCCGCGGCGCCGTACTTCTTGCGCAGCGTGTGCCGGGCCTGCGCCGAATCGCACGCGAGCAGCAGCTCCGCATCGATGCCCGACAGCCAGTGGTCCGCCGAGCTGGCGCACTCTCGCGTGTCGACAATATGAATGGCTCCGCCGTCCTGAATCGTCGCGTCCAGGCGCGGGCGCAGCTTCTCGTCGGACTGGAAGCGAGCGTTGCGCCATTTCGCCACCGCGCTGTGCATGGGACCAAGATAAGACTCGACCTTGCGCCCGTCGGCGTAATCGAAATCGAAGAAGTAGGCGAGTCGCGCCAGTTCGCGCCTGCCGAGCGGAAACACATAGTAATACGCAAGCGTTGGACGCACCCGTCTGAGCCCGACTGCTTCGGCCTGGTTAAACAGCGGGCTGAAACGGTCGAGGCGAATCGGCGCACATCCCGTGGGCGGCTCGAGATGCATCAGAAGCGCGAGCAGTTTGGCCATCTGTTCGTACTCGGCCGGAGACTCGTCCGGGAAACCCGCCAGCAGGTTCCATGCGGGCGCGATGCCGACCTCCTCCGACCACTTGAGCAGCTGGATGTTCTGCACGCCGGTAACGCCTTTGCGCATGAGCTTCAGCACGTGGTTCGAGAAGCTCTCGATACCCGGTTGTA
>DASSSG010000171.1:0-3428 GCA_035708545.1 Bryobacteraceae bacterium
AAGCGGATTGACGGGGTTCGTGGTCCCGGGCGTGCCGCGGCCGGTGATCTCGCCGTTAAAGCTGTAGCTACCCGCCGTGACCTGCGCGGGAGCGCTCCAGAACGAGTTCTGGACGAGCTGGAATCCGAAACGAGTTGAATGTCGGCCGCGGAGCCAGCTCACGATATCGCTGATGCCCGGGTAGGCGTTGATCCGGTTCTCATAGGTGCTGTTGCCATAGCTGGAGAAGCCGCCGCTAAAGTTGATGGCCGGCATTCCGAGCTGGGCGCGCCGTGCAATGCCGAGCTCCGTTGCCGGATCGAAGTCGGGATACCAGGGACGGATCGTACGGGGATCGCGCTGGCCGTAGAACAGCGCTTCGTTGATGAACGTCGGCGTTATGAGGTGCGTGTAGCCGACGGTAAGCCGTTGCAGCGCTCGGTTGCGCGGTCCGACCTGGGTGTTCAGGGGGCTCACAAAATCGCGGACCAAATCGCGAGGCGATTCGCCGACATGGGTGAAGCTGCCGAACAGGCGCGCCTTGTCCGTCGGATTGTAGTCCCCCCGAACCGTCGCCATGTTCCGGTTGTCGACTGCGGGAGCGGATCGGACGTAGTTCCCACTGCTAACGCCGAAGCGTGCGTCGAGAATCCCGGCAGTGTTCGGCTCAGGCAGGAGCGCCATGATCTTTACGGCGGCGGGATCGATACGATCGCGCGGGATCACATTGCCGGGAAACGGCTGCCCGGTACGCGGGTCGGTAACGACGATGGGCGAACCGCTGAAATCTCCGGCGCGCATGCGGGCGTCGGGAATACTGCGGGTGACCGTCGTGGGATTGCGCGGGCGCAGACCTTCGTAACTGCCGAAGAAGAACGCCCGCTGGCGTGTGAACGGGATCGGGCCCCCGAGCGTGCCGCCGAACTCGTTTTGCAGCAGGAAGGGACGCTCGATGCGGCGAGCGTTGTTCTCCCAGCTGTTGGCCGACAGGTTATCGTTTCGGTGGTACTCGTACAGCGAGCCGTGCAGGTCTTTCGTGCCGGAACGGATCTGCATGGTGACGATGCCGCCCGACGTGCGCCCGAACTCGGCCGAGTACGTGCTGGCGAGCACCTTCACTTCCTGGAGCGCTTCGATGGAAGCGACGCGCTCGCCAATGCCGAACTGGTTCATCGTGTATGCGCCATCGACGACGAAAGCGTTATTGCCGGCGCGGCTGCCGTTGATACTGAGGTTCTCGTTGAAGTCGAGCTCGGTGCCGCGGCCCCTTGGAATTACGCCGCCCGAGAGCGCGAGAATGGCGTACGGATTGCGGCCGGCGAGCGGCATGTTGATGACTTCCTGAGTCGTGATCGTGTCGCTGATCTCCGCTGTTTCCTGCTGCAGCGGAGCCGCCTCGGCGCGGACCTCGATGGCCTCTGTCACTTCGCCGACGGCGAGCGTCAGGTCGAGACGCAGACGCTGGCCGATGCTGAGGGCGATGTTCTGGACGACCTGCGATTTGAAGCCCGTTGCTTTTACCGACACCTCATAGGGGCCGACGATGAGGGACGGCGCGGAGTATACGCCGGCCGCGTTGGTGACGGTTTCCGTCACGATACCGGTTTGTGTGTTGCGAATGGCGACGGTAGCGCCGGGAACAACGGCGCCCCGTGCTGTCGGAGACTACGCCAGTGATCGTGGCCACATTAGACTGCGCCCACAGCGCAGCGGTGAAGAGGAGCGATACCAGAATTTTCCTCACCTCAGGACCCCGCATACCTAAACGGTTAGTGCTGACGATTATATAATCGTGGCTTAATGAACACAACCGGGGGTGCGGCGGGCGTGTTTCGCGTCGGGATCACGCCCGATTTCTACACGGAAGCAAGAGGCCGCTTCGAAGCTGCGGTCGAGAGCAGTTTCGGCGGCGTGGGGGGACTCGAATGGGGGCCGATGCCGCCGCAGCCGGGCAAGCTTGCGACCCCTGACGCGCTGGATCAGTTTGACGCGATATTTTCCCTCGGGCTGAAGATAACGCGCAAGAGCCTGGCAGGTGTCCGTCGGCTGGCGCTGGTGGGGCGCTGGGGTGTCGGCTACGACATGATCGACGTGGCCGCTCTGACCGATGCGGACGTCGCTCTGGCGATTACGCCCGGTGCCGTGCGCCGGCCCGTCGCCGAGGCGATCTTCACGTTTATTTTTGCCCTGAGCACGAACCTGCTCGAGCAGGACCGGACCGTACGGGCGGGACGCTGGAGGGGCGATCTGCCGCGGCTGGGCCGTAATATCGCGGGCCGCACGCTCGGTTCGATCGGCTGCGGCAACATCGCTCGGGAGATGTTCCGCATGGCGCGATCGCTTGGATTCGCGCGGCTGATCGCGCACGATCCATATGTTGATAGTTGCACGGTCGCGGAACTGGGTGTCGAGCTGGCAAGCCTGGAGCAGGTTCTGCGAGAGAGTGACTTCGTGACAATCAACACGCTGCTGAACGACGCCACGCGCCGGCTGATCGGCGAGGCCGAGCTGCGACAGATGAAACCCACGGCGTACCTCATCAACACGGCGCGTGGGCCGATCGTGCAGGAGACGGCGCTCGTGCGGGCGCTTCGCGAACGGTGGATCGCGGGGGCGGGGCTCGACGTGTTCGAACGCGAGCCGCTGCCCGCGGACAGCCCCCTGCGCGCACTTGACAATGTGATCCTCACGCCGCATGGCCTCGCCTGGACGGAAGAGATCGTGCGCGACAACGGTCTTGAGGCGTGCTCGAATATTCTCGCTGTCTCGCGCGGCGAGGTGCCGGCGAGCGTCGTCAATCGCGAGGTGATCGAGCGGCCTGGCTTTCAGAAAAAGCTGGAGCGTTATCGGAGGAGTGCATGAAGGGGAACCGGTTTCGGGAGGCGCTCACTTCGGGCCGCGTCCCGGTCGGACACATGATTATGGAGTTCGGCACGCGCGGCGTCGCCAGGCTCCTCGAGAGCGCCGATCTCGATTTCGTGGTTTACGACATGGAGCACAGCGGTTTCGAGATCGAACGCGTCTTCGATCTCATCGCGTGGTCGAAGGCGTGTACGTTTGCGCCGATGGTGCGCGTGCCGCAGGGCGAGTATCATTTTCTGGCACGGTGCATGGATGCCGGCGCACTGGGTGTCATGGTCGGAAACGTTGAGACACCGGAGCAGGCAAGAGCAATCGTCAGTGCCGTTAAGTACGGACCGCTGGGAAAGCGCGGGGTCGGGCTGGGAACAGCGCACACCGATTACGTAATGCCCGATCCCGCCACTTACTTCCGTGAGATCAACGAGAGCTCGGTCGTGATCTGCCAGATCGAATCGGAGCTGGGTGTGCGGAATGCTGCGGCGATCGCCGGTACGGAAGGGGTTGACGTGCTCTGGGTTGGGCACTTCGACTTGTCGCAGTCGATGGGTATTCCGGCGCAGTTCCATCACGAGCGTTTTCTCGACGCG
>DASSSG010000172.1:0-2760 GCA_035708545.1 Bryobacteraceae bacterium
GGGGAGCTGGATCTCCCAGTACAATCGCAAGGCCCCCGAGTTCGACACCCGCATCACCGAGAAGGACATCGCGCAAATCGCGAGCTGGGGAATGGACCACGTCCGCTTGCCAATCGATTACGACTTCTTCGAAGACGACACAAAGCCGTACGATTACTCGGACGAGCGCCTCGCGTACGTGGACCGCTGCTTCGAATGGGCCAGGAAGCACAACCTGAACGTCGTGCTCGACCTGCACCACGCCCCCGGTTA
Organism: Bryobacteraceae bacterium; assembly: GCA_035708545.1. Taxonomy (GTDB): domain Bacteria; phylum Acidobacteriota; class Terriglobia; order Bryobacterales; family Bryobacteraceae; genus DASSSG01. Next base: position 253 of record DASSSG010000172.1, read on the forward strand.
CACGTTCATGAACGTCGGCCGCAACCTGCTGTTCACGAATGCCGAGATGCAGAAGCGTTTCCTCGGAATCTGGTCGATGTTCACAGACCGTTACAAGAGCGCGGGCGACTGGCTCTGGTTCGAGCTGCTCAACGAAGTGGTCGAAGCAACACCTGCCGACTGGAACTCTCTCGTGAGACGCTCGCTGGAGGTGATTCGCAGGAGCGATCCGGAGCGCTGGGTGATCGTCGGCGGCACGCGGTATAACTCGATCCTCGCCCTCAAAGACATCGCCGTGGTCGACGACCCGCGCGTCGCCTACACGTTTCACTACTACAACCACATCCTGTTCACGCATCAACAGGCGAGCTGGACGAAGATCTGCGTCGACTACGACCGGTTCACCGAAGGTGCGCAGGTGCCGTACCCCGGCGAGATTCCGCGGCTCGCGGAATTCGTGGCAGCGTACCCGCAGTACAAGAGCAACGCGCGACTCGCGGGCCGCCGGCTCGACGCCGCCTGGATGCGCGCCGATTTCCAGCCTGCGGTCGATTTCATGCGAGATACCGCGAAGCCGCTCTACTGCGGCGAGTACGGCGTCATCCGACATGCTCCCGTTGAAAGCAAGGACAAGTGGTACGCCGACTTCACGGCTCTGTGCATCGAGCGTCGCGTCGGCCGTGCCGCCTGGAGCTACAAGGACGGCAGCTTTGGTTTCGTCGATCGCGCGACCAGCAAGCCGCTGGATGAAGAGCTGGTAAAACTCGCGGCGCGCAAGTGGTAGCCGCGAAGAAAGCTTCTACAGATCCTTCACCCGGACGAGCCGCAGCGGATAGACGGCACGGCGCTCCGGCCGCTCCGGGTCGTACACGATCGGGATGAAGGCGCCGACCGCGGGCGGTTTGCCGGGCGTCTGGTAGTGCCCTCGCCGCCTTGCGCCGCTCAGCAGCGTCCACTCATACTGCACGCGCGTGGCATTTGCCTGGCGATCCGTGATCTTCCGCGTCTCCACAACGCGGGCGCACGCTCCTCGCCCCTGCTCGAGCAGCCGTATCTGCCTGCGCACGCCCAGCCAAATCGCCACCGCACCGATGCCGGCTGCAAGGGCAACCAGGGGACCGACCCACAACGGCGGAGGCCGCGGCGGCTCGTGCCCAACCAGCCAGCTCCGTTCGGGTCGGGATTGCAGGTATCCCACCAGAATGCTTTCCCCCTGCCGGGCCTGTGCCGCCACCGGGTCGCGCGCGCGCAGTTTCACTCGCGCGGTGTATTGGCGGCCGCCAACTGCGTAGCTGTACTCGATCCTCACCCGCCGTCCTTCCCCGCGAATTCGCTGAATTCGCGTCACCGTCGCGGCTGTTTCGCGGCGCTGGCCAGTGGTCTCCCTCGCGTCGCGCAACGCGAGCCCATACAGCCATGCAGCCGCGGCCACGGCCATTACAACGATTCCGACCGCGAAGAACACGGCGGCAGTGCCGAGCCGCGTTAGTCCCGTGGGACGCGGGACGGACCGCAACAGCTCAGGCGGCAATGTCTGCTCATGACTTACGGGAATGCTTCGCGCCATGAGAGGCCTCCTTTGCGGCATGCTCCGGCAGGCGTCCTGCGTCCTGTAGTGCCCGCCGCAGCAGAAACTCGATCTGGCTGTTCACGCTGCGCAGTTCCGCGTCGGCCCAGCGCTGTAGCTCTTCATAGACCGCCGGATCCAACCGGAGCGGATATGCCTTCCGTTGCGCCATGATGGCCTGCCGCGCCGCGCCGGCGCGCCCGTTCTACGGATACAGCGTCCCCGTGTTCACGACCGGTTCGACGCCACGCTCGCTGCACAACACCACGAGCAGATTGCTCACCATGGTCGCCTTTCGTTCCTCATCCAGGTCGACCACACGTTTGCGGCTGATCTCATCGAGCGCCATCTCCACCATGCCGACGGCACCTTCGACGATCTTCTGGCGCGCCGCGATAACCGCCGCCGCCTGCTGCCGCCGCAGCATCGCTCCCGCAATCTCGGGTGCGTAAGCGAGGTGACTGATGCGCGCCTCGATAACTTCGATCCCGGCTCGGGCCAACCGCTCCTGGATCTCCCGCCGGAGATGATCCGCTACACTACCGGCCGAGAGCCGCAGCGAGTGCTGTCCCTCCACGTGTGAATCGTAGGAATATGTGGTCGCCAGATTCCGCAACGCGGCTTCGCTCTGTACGTGAACGAAATGTTCGTAATCGTTCACGTTGAAGACGGCCTCGAAGGTTTCGACAATGCGCCAGACGACAACAGCGGCGATTTCGATTGGATTGCCGTCCAGATCGTTCACCTTCAGCTTGCCGCTTTCGAAGTTGCGGACGCGCAGGGACAGCTTTCGCCGTGTTGTGAACGGGTTAACCCACCAGAAGCCCGGCTGCTTGATCGAGCCTTTGTATACGCCGAACAACGTGACGACACGTGCTTCGTTCGGATTGACGACGGTAAAGCCGGCGAAACAAACGCCTGCCAGCGCAAGCACCACGATCGACAGGACCACTTCCCATCCG
>DASSSG010000173.1:0-2608 GCA_035708545.1 Bryobacteraceae bacterium
CATGTCTTCATCTTCACGAGCCCTGTACCCATAGATCGAAACGTTGGCTCCGCGCCCGCTGTTGGTGAATGGGCCGGGATTGGCGGCGGCCACGGCGGCGACTCCGGGAATACCGGACAGCCGCCGTATCAGCTCTTCATAGAACGCCAGTGCGCGCGGCGTGTCGTAGCCGAGCAGTGTTGGATCCACGGCAAACGAGGTCACCTGTTCGGCACGGAACCCGGGATCGACGGTTATGAGTTTGTAGAAGCTGCGGCCAAAGAGCGTCGCCGCGATGAGCAACACTGCCGCGAGAGCCATTTGACTGGCGACCATGCACCTGCGCAGCCGCGCCGTTCCTCCTGCGACACCCGCGGAGTGAGCCTTCAGGGCGTCAGCCAGATTCACGCGGCGTGCTTCCATCGCCGGCGCCAGCCCGAACAGTACCGTGGTGAGCAGAGATACGCCAGTTGCAAACAACAGGATCCGCATATCGATCCGGAAAGAGTAATACCGGTTATCCGCCGCGTCGAGGGCATGCAGGAGCCCGTCGGATGTCCACATCGCGACGAGTATCGCGAGCATGCCCGCCACAGCGGCCAGCGCCAGACTCTCGATCAGCAGTTGTCGCACGATGGTCCACATGCCCGCGCCAAGGCTTGCTCGAACCGCGAACTCGCGCTTGCGCGCTGCCGTCCGGGCGATCATCAGGTTCGCGACATTTGCGCACGCGATCAGTAACACGAGCCCGACCATGCACATCAGCGCGATCAGCGAGGTCTTCCACTTCGTGGCAGCCTGGTTAATACCCTGCGGAGCGGGTATGAGCTGCAGCCTCTGGTTGAGATAGCGGTCGCGATATTGCGGCGAACGTGGCCGGCCCAGCGCCGCGAGATCCTGCTCCAGCGCCAGCCGCCAGACGGGTTGGACGCGGGCTTCCGCCTGAGAAACCGATACGCCGGGCGCGAGCCGCGCGAACACATTCAGCCACCGGATATCGCGCTGCGTGAGGCCGTCCCACGTCGGTGTCGCAACGCGCTTCATCGCAATGGGGATGAGGAGATCGGGAGGCGAGCCTGCCAGCAAGCCGGTGAACTCGTGTCCGAGAACGCCTATGATCGTCAACACGCGGCCGTTCATCTCGAGTGTCGAGCCGACAACCCTGGGGTCGCCGGCGAACCGCTTCTGGTAGCAGGACCAGGTCAGCACGGCTACCGCATGAGCGCCGGGCGCCTGATCCTCGGCATCCGTGAAGATGCGGCCCAGAACAGGCCGTACACCGAGCACGTCGAAGTAGTTGCCTGATGCGACCTCGACGAACGCCCGCTCGGCCGCGCCTCGCCAGGTCACCGTCACGGGCCACCGTCCGCGTGCGGCCACTCCCGAGAAGATAGCCGTCGTCTGTGCGCGCAGATCGCGATACGTGGCATTCGAGTACACGGGCTGGTCATTGTCCTTCGAGGACATTCCCGAGCCTTCCACGGGATTGCTCAGTTGCACGAGCCGGTGCGGGTCGAACACAGGAAGATCCCGGAGCAGCACGCGATCGACAAGCGAGAAGATTGCCGTGTTCGCACCGATACCCAGAGCAAGGGACAAAACGGCGACAGCCGTGAAGCCAGGGCTTTGCCGGAGCGTGCGAATAGCGAACCGCAAGTCACTCCACATTTCGCCGGTTGAGATGTGCAGGCAGCATACCAGCGTATTTGCTGTCGAAACCGGGCTCAGCCCGCACCGGCGTGTCCGGTTATGGGATCGGTTGTCCGGGATAGCACATCTGGTTTGCCGGTGCGGGTGAAGCGCGCGCGTCGAACGGATCAGGCCTGATGGCGATCGGCGGCGCATACGGGCACCTTGTGGGAAGTTTACAAACTTATTGCAATCTTCTTACAAAACGGATTCAGGATTGTCGGCCTGAGTGAGCGCCCACAGCTCAGCAGCCGCGACATTCACGCCAACCGGCGTGAGTGCCGTGCCGGAGGTTCTGTTTTCAGGAGGATGAATGTTCTCGCGACTTATCCCTTCAGCGGCAGCCATTCTGTTTGTCACACTCGCACTGATCGTACCGGGACTGCAATCGCAGAATACGTTCGATGGCAAATCCATCTTCCGCTTCGATACCTTCGGTGACGAGCAGTTGTGGACCGAGACGCTGCGGATGCAGCAGGCGATCAAAAACGTCAGTCCGGCCACGGCTCTGTCAGTCGGATTGAAGGTTGACGCCGAGGCGCTTCCGCCGGCGCTGATCGATGCTCTGAAGGCGGGGCAGGTGAATCTCGACGATCCGGCAGTCACCATCCAGTTGCTGAAGCTCAACGCGGTCGTCGGCGTAATCGGGAAGGTAGTTGGCGCAAACGATAACCTCGCAACGATCGGGATTACGTGCGCGCTTTGTCATTCCATCGTGGACGATTCCATAGCGCCGGGCATCGGCAAACGTCTTGACGGCTGGCCGAATCGCAGCCTTAATGTCGGCGCGATCATTGCGCTGTCACCAGCGATCACGGACAAATCAACGTACACCGGCTGGGGACCCGGGATATACGATCCGCGCTTCCATGCGTTTGATGGGAAGGGATTCATCCCGTTGAACAATCCGTCGCTGCCTGTTGTAATTGCACCGGCGTTC
>DASSSG010000174.1:0-10772 GCA_035708545.1 Bryobacteraceae bacterium
TGTCGAGCGTCCCGCTGTTCCTGGTGGTCGGCAAGAACTTTCTCCCCCAGGACGATCAGGCCGAGTTTGAAGTGACTGTCAAAATGCCGCCGGGCTCGTCGCTCGAAGGCTCTGCTTCGGTCATGTCCGAGCTCGAACAGCGGCTGAAGACGCTTCCGGGGGTGCGCAGTTTGACGACGACACTCGGCGCCGACGTGAGGCGGCAGGTCGACCGCGGATCCATTCTCGTGAACCTGGTTCCGATGGAGGAACGGCAGCGATCACAGGAGCAGCTCATGCTGATGGCCCGCGAGCGGATAAAGGACTTCCGCGACCTCACGATCGGCGTGCAGCAGCCGGCGCTGATCCAGGGCGCGGGCTCGACCGCCGAGCTGCAGTTCTTCCTGCAGGGGCCGGACCTGAACCGCCTTGAGAAATACGCGCAGGAGGTGAAAGCGAAGCTCGCGCAGATTGCCGGGGTTACGGACCTCGACAGCTCTTACGAGTCGGGCAAGCCGGAACTGCGCGTGATTGTGAATCGCGACAAGGCAGCTGACCTGGGCGTGAATGTTGCGGCGGTGGCGAACGCGATGCGTGTGCTGGTGGGCGGCGACGATCAGGTCACCACGTATCGCGAAGGCGACGACCGCTACGATGTCCAGCTGCGGGTCGACAAGGAATTTCGGGATTCTGCGACCGCGCTCGAGCAGCTTTATGTGCCGTCGGCGAGGCTCGGTAACGTGCCGGTATCAAATGTAGCGGCTCTCGTACCGGCCACGGGTCCCACGCAGATCGAGCGCTACAACCGCCAGCGGCAAATCTTCATCACGGCCAATCTCGTGAAGGGCCAGGCGCTGAGCAACGTCGTGCAGCAGCTCGAGACGACAGTGAGGGATTTGAACATGCCTCCCGGCTACGGCTATGGGCTCGTCGGCCAGTCGAAGGAGTTCGGGCGGGCGGCGCAGAATTTCGTGATTGCATTCATCCTCTCGATCCTGTTCATGTACATGGTGCTCGCGGCCCAGTTCGAGAGCTTCGTCGACCCGATCACGATTCTCATCAGCCTGCCGCTTTCGGTGCCCTTTGCGCTGCTCTCCCTGCTGCTCATGCGCGAGAACTTCTCGGTCATCTACACCTCGGTCGGCATCCTGGTGCTGTTCGGCATTGTGAAGAAGAACTCGATTCTCCAGATCGATCATGTCAAGGCGCTGCGGCGCGGAGGTCTGCCTCGGCCGGAAGCAATCCTGGCGGGCTGCATGGACCGCCTGCGCCCGATTTTGATGACGACGGCGTCTCTGGTGGCGGGAATGATCCCGCTTGCCCTGGGCGGGGGCGCGGGTTCCGGCTCGCGGCGCACCGTGGCCATCGTTGTTATCGGCGGCCAGACGCTCTGTCTGTTGCTGACGCTGCTGGTCACGCCGGTTGCGTACTCGCTGTTCGACGATCTGGCCGCAGCCGGCCTCTGGGCGCGCATCCGGGCGTGGTTCGCGCGTGCGGGCATCGGCATGCGAAGGCTGGTCGGCCAGGCAGCCGGGCTGATGCGGATCATTCCGCTGCTCGTTGCCGCCGCGGTCGTCTCGTACGCGCAGGAGCCCGCAGCTGCCGCGCCTCGCGCGGAGCGGACTTACCCCCAGGTGGTCGCGCCGCCGCGCGTCGGCGTCACGATCACCGAGCGTCGGCTAACGCTGCAGGACGCGATCGGCATGGCGCTGAAAAACAACCTGGATATCGAGATCGAGCGCACCAACCGGTCGAGCGCCGAGCAGAACGTCGTCGCGGCGCGCGGCTTCTTCGATCCCAACTTCCGCTGGGTGCCGTTCTTCAACCTGACGAACACGCCGACAGGATCCGTTCTGCAGGGATCCGGCGGCAAGCTCACGGACCGCAGTTTCGGGAACAATTTCTTCCTGCGCCAGAACCTGACGAATCAGGGCACGCAGCTGCACGCCGACTTCACGAACAGTCGCGTGACAACGACGAACCCGTTCACGTCATTTTCACCGCTGATCAGCTCGCAGTTGCTGATCGGCATCACGCAGCCGCTGCTGCGCGGCCGCACGCTCGATCCGCAGCGCGCGGAAATCCGCATTCGGCAGAAAAACGTGAATGTCGCGCAGATTGATGTCGAGCTGCGCACGATCGAAATCACCAACCGCGTCGAGCAGGCCTACTGGGATCTCGTGGCAGCGCGGCAAACGGCGGTCGTGGCCGAGGACAGCGCCAACTGGGCACGCGAACAACTCGCGATCAACCAGCGTATGGTTCGCGCCGGCACGCTTGCGCCGGTCGAACTTGCCGCCGCTGAAGCCGAGCTCGAGCGCCGTCTCGATACGCTCTATGCGTCCGTCGCGCTGGTCACGGAAGCGGAGAACCAGTTGAAGACGATGATCGCCTCCAGCCGCACCGATGAGATCTGGGGCGATCAGATCATACCCGTCGATCGCGATCTGCTGAAAGCGCCGCCTGTCGACAATGTCCGCGACGGCGTCGAAACCGCGCTCAGGAGACGTCCTGAGCTGCGCTCGGTCAGCCTGCGCACGGAAGTGAATGAGATCCAGCGCGATCTCGCGAAAGATCTCACGCGTCCGGGGGTAAGTTTCGTCGGCCAGTACTCGCTGAGTGGTCTGGGGGGCTCGGTTCGCGTGGGCGACAACCCGTTCAGCAGCCTGAACGTCGGGCTATACCAGCGGCTGAACGAACTCTCGGTTCGCGCCGGCCTCGCGCCGGTGCCGACGCCGGCGCTCGGCGCGCCTCCGGACTTCCTGGTCGGCAACTACGGCACCGCACTCGAAAACCTGTTCGGCGGGCGCTACCAGTCCTTCCAGGTCGGCCTGCAGTTCGACCTGACGTTCGGCAACCGCACGGCCGAGGCGAACCTCGCCCAGGCGGCGATCGGGAGGAAGCGGCTCGAGCTCGAGCAGGCCCGCGTCGCGCAGTTAATCGAAGCGCAGGTTCGCAACGGCGTTCAGGGGCTCGAAACGGCGCGCCAGCGGATCGCCGCAGCCGAAGCGAGCGTGCGCGCGGCCAAAGAGAAGCTCGATAGCGAGACACGGCTGTATCAAACGGGCGAATCGACGAACTTCCTCGTCCTGACGCGGCAGAACGAATATGCGGATTCCCGCCGCCGGCTGCTGATCGCGCAGCTCGATTTCAACAAGTCCGTCGCGCGCCTCGAGCAGGCCCTCGGAACGACGCTGCAGGCTCACAACATCGCTGTACGGTAAAGCCGCGGATAGCCCGGGACGGTGCGATAATCCCCACATGGTGCGTCCTGAAAGACGTTTTGTTCTCACAGGTGAAAGTCCTGTTCGGGTAAGCGCCGAAGCGCCCGGTAGCAGACCCCAGTCCGGAGGAGAGATCCGATGGCCGAGCGGAGTGTCAAGAGCCCTTGAAAGAGAGGGGAGCAAACCAGCGGGCCGCAACATAAAGAGAACGCTGCAGCCTCGTCAATTATCAGCCGAAAGGTGTTCGAGAGGGCCGAGCCGCTCATGTCACGGCGAAGGCAACAGACAGCATTCCGGATTCGGAGCGAATGCTGGACCTCTCCGGGGTAGAGGGCGAGGGCACGTTGGGACAGAGCAAGGCGAACAGGAGAGACCCTACCCGGCAGCCTGCGTCGGGCAAAGACCGGGCGTATAAAGGCCGGAAAGCTGAAATCGCACGGAGCCGGGAGGGAGTCCGAGAGGCTGGTAGTACCTGTGAAGGCGTGCAACACAACGCGCCGGAGGAAAGCAGCCTTGCTTTGATCGAGCCTGATGGGAGGTAAGTGCGAGGGCATGCCGGAGACGGCCAACACCCGCGGTGAAACAGTACGACAACTTCAGATCAGGCTATGGGGGTGCGCAAAGTCGAGTAAGACACGTCGTTTCCATTCGTTGTACGACCGGATCTACAGGAGTGACGTTCTGTGGGAAGCGTGGAGACGAGTGCGCAGCAAGAGAGGCGCAGCCGGGATTGACAAGGAAACGATTCAGCTCGTCGAAGAACGAGGAGCAGAGGAGTTTCTAAAGGAGATTGCGGCGGCGCTGCAAGCAGGCCGGTATCGCGCTTCACCGGTGAAGCGGGATGGGAGAGCTTCGTGTTTTTGGGCTGTACGATCCGCAAAAGGCGAGTATTCAGCGGGCGCCGGACAAGCATTTTATGCAACGGTGGCCGAGTCCGAAGGCGATGAAGAAGCTGCGTGATCGTGTGCGAGAGATCACGAGTAAGCGGAACGGCGGGAAGGATGTGAAGCAAGTCATTGCGGAACTGATGCCCGTTCTTCGCGGCTGGGGGAACTATTTCCCGTCGGGGAATGCCGACCGGGAGTTCAACAAAATGGACCGCTTCGTAATTCGGAGCCTGTGGCGTTGGCAAACCAAGCGCGGCGGGCAGCGGCGGACCAAGCGCGCTCGATTCTCTGGCGATCAGCTGTACGGTATGGGTTTGTACAAGCTCATGGGCACGGTGCAGTACCCGACGCAAGCCACACCACGAAGATCATCGTTAAGCCGTGTGCCGGAAAACGGCATGCACGGTTTGAAAGGGGGTTCTATGGAAACGGGCCAGCTCTGAGCTGGTACCGCGCCATAATCTACCAATGCGCACCGAATGGGTGGCCGCGCGGCAAAACGATGCCGTCCGGACACAAATGCACTATGCCCGCAAGGGCCTGATAACCGGCGAAATGCAGTACGTCGCCCGGCGCGAGAATCTCACGCCCGAGCTCGTGCGCAGCGAAGTGGCGCAGGGAAGGATGATCATTCCCGCCAACGTCAATCACCGCAAACTCGAACCCATGGCCATCGGCGTAGCCTCGAAATGCAAGATCAACGCGAACATCGGCAATTCGGCTACCACCTCGCACATTGACGAGGAGCTCGAGAAGCTTCGCTATGCCGTGAAATACGGCGCCGATACCGTAATGGATCTGTCGACCGGCGGCGACATCCCGCGTATTCGGCAGGCCATCATCGACGCTTCGCCCGTGCCCGTCGGCACCGTACCAATATACGAAGCGCTGACCCGCGTCCGGCGCGTCGAGGACCTCACTATCAACATCATGCTCGAGGTCATTGAAGAACAGGCCGAGCAGGGCGTCGACTACATGACCATCCATGCGGGCGTGCTCGTGCAGTACGTGCCCCTGACGACAAAGCGCATCACTGGCATCGTCAGCCGCGGCGGCTCGATTCTCGCCGAATGGATGGTCAAGAACCACAAACAGAACTTTCTGTACGAGCACTTCGACCGCATCTGCCGCATCTTCCAGAAGTACGATGTGAGTTTCTCGCTCGGAGACGGCCTGCGCCCCGGGTCCATCGCTGACGCGAGCGACGAGGCGCAGTTCGCGGAACTGAAGACGCTGGGCGAGCTTACGCGCGTGGCCTGGGACCACGACGTACAGGTCATGATCGAGGGCCCCGGCCACATCCCGATGGACCAGATCGAGATGCAGGTCGAGAAAGAGCGGGAGATCTGTTACGAAGCGCCCTTCTATACGCTCGGGCCGCTGGTAACGGATTTCGCTCCCGGCTACGACCACATCACGTCCGCCATCGGCGCGGCCATGATCGGCTGGTACGGCGCGTCGATGCTCTGCTACGTGACGCCGAAGGAGCACCTCGGACTGCCGAACCGCGAGGACGTGAAGCAGGGGATCATCGCGTACAAGATCGCCGCCCACGCGGCCGATATCGCGCGCCACCGGCCGGGAGCGCGGGACCGCGATGACGAACTGTCGCGCGCCCGGTATCAGTTCGACTGGAAGCGTCAGTTCGAGCTCTCGCTTGATCCCGAGACTGCCCGCGCGTATCACGACGAGACGCTCCCCGAGGAAGGGTTCAAAGACGCGCACTTCTGCTCGATGTGCGGACCGAAGTTCTGCTCGATGAACATGTCGGCGAAAATCGAAGAGTTCACGGCCGAGCAGGCCGAGGCGGTGATCCGGATTGGACACTCAGCCGCGCGAAGCTGATCGGATTCTGTTCCTCACACTTCCCGACGCCGCACTGCTCCGCCGCACGGCCGAGCGGGTCACTCGCGGCCTTGTGGTGGGCATTGGTCCGGATGACGCCGTCCGCGCTGCCCGCCGGGCTATCGCCGATCTGGATAACGTGATGCTCATCCCAGCCGGTGAGCCCGGCGATCCGATTCCGTGGCAGGACGGTTTTTTCACCACAGTGATTGCGCCACACCACCGGGAGGTCGAGCCCGAGATGCTCCGCGTCACGGCTCCCGGCGGAGCCATTCACCTCGCCGATCGCACCATCGAGCGCCCGCGCTGATATGCGCGAATGGGTGGTGCGGTGGCTGATTCTGATCGGCAGCGCCGCGGTCCTCATAACCGAAGCGGCAGCTTGTGTACTGCAGTCTCTCGGCATCGCTCCGAACGACCCGGAAACCACCTGGAGCTGGTCGCAATTCGCGCCTCGCGCAACGCCAACCACGAATCGGATGCAGCACATCGCGTGCATTTCATCCTGTTCCTGATGTGTGGCTACGCTGTCGCTCCGGCGGCCCGGGTGGATGCTTTACGACGCCGCCATCACCGGCAGGTTTGTCCTGTTCTGCGTATATCTCAAATGGCAGCCGTTCATGGCGCGCATGCTCGTGCCGCTCCTGATAGCGGCATGTCCGCTGATGGCCGCTGCCGCCGAACGTACGCTACCTGCGCTGCTCTTGTTTGCGGGATGCGTTTTGCTGCTCGAGGGTGCTCGTCGGACCGCGAAGCGTCCTGCAAACCTCGCGCGCGGACCAGTACTTTGCCGACACGAAGCAGTTTGGCGACCGCCGTGCGGAGTACAAGCAGGCGGCAGCTCTCGTCGCCTCGTCGGCCTGCAATTCCGTGGGCATCGACAACCGCCACTTCCAGATCGAGTACCCTTTCCAGCGCCCGCTGCTCGACGCGCGCCTGCGATTGCGGTTCACGCATACGGGCGTAACCAATGCCTCGGCCCGCTATGCTGCCGATCGCGCAATCACCCCGTGCGCGGTTATGTGCCTCGGCTGCGCGGGCAAACAGGAGAGCGTTCGCTAATACGATTCGATCGGCGCGCCTCTCACGCTCGGTGCTTCAGTGCTTTTCCTGCGCGCGGAGCTGTCGCATCATTAACGCGATGAGTCTCATCTCACCTGTCGCCGGCGGCTACGATCAGTTTCACCAGTCGGCCATTCTTGTTCGGCGGCTGTTCCGGTTCTTCACGGGGTGGCCGTTTTTTATCGAGCTTGCGCCCACGGCCTCCGTCGAGCGGTTCGCCCTGTCCCTGGTCCCACCAGACCGTCGACTCGGCGGCATACCTGGCCAGAATGTCCATCAGCGGCCGCATGCGGATCGCCTCCGCCCGGCTGAAGCGCCGCCCCTCGCCGTTGAGGGTCATCACGGCGGCATCCATGTCAATCTCATACGTGACGCCTGGGTTCGAGGGCTGGAACTTCCCGTCGCCGTCCAGCGTTCCCTTCGCCACCGTCCATGTGAGCCGGTGCTGCGTCGGGTTCCAGGTAATGGATTCCAGATGCAGGACGATCCTGCTTTCCTGCGCTGCGGCGACGGTCGCAAATGCCGCCCCCGCGAGCGCCGTTCGGAACAAATAACGATATGCGTGCATGTGAAGGTTTCCTGGGCCAGCCGGCAGCAACGCCGGTCCCCATAAACAAAGACTCCGCTGCCGGGAAACCAGCAACACCGAAAATGCGTGTATACCGTGTCTGTACCGGCGGCGGCCGGCCACGAGTCGAAACACTGCTGTGCTATCCTGTTACAGAACGATAGAGAAGATTAAGGTAAGACGAGGGTTTCACTCCGGAGATGGCACTGACGCAGCAGGCGAAAACCGAGATTATCGGCAAGTACAAGCGGCATAAATCCGACAGCGGCTCGTCAGAAGTTCAAATCGCGATCCTCAGCCAGCGCATCCTCCAGCTCCAGGAGCACTTCAAGACCCACGCCAGGGATCACCACTCACGCCGAGGTCTGCTGAGCATGGTGGCCCGGCGCCGCCGGCTCTTGAACTACCTGAAAGCAACGGAACCGGAACGCTATAAGACGTTGATTCAAAGCCTCGGTATCCGCCGCTAGGCCGCTGGGACGTCTGTCCCGATCAACCCGTCCGCACTTAATCCTTCGCGTCGTCGGGCGTGTCACGGCTCTTTGTGAGCCGGCGCCCAACAGATCGCCGTGCCGCTCCAATGCGGGGCTGCACGGGCGAACGACTGGAGGATCTAAACATCATGGCTCATACCGTAGAGATCAACCTCGACGGCCAGATCATCACACTCGAAACCGGCAAGGTGGCCAAGCAGGCCGATGGCGCCGTCGTTGTGCGCACGGGCGACTCGGTCGTGCTCGTGACCGCCTGCGCCAACGCCTTTCCCAAACCCGGCGCAAACTTTTTCCCGCTCACGGTGGACTACCGCGAGTACACCTACGCGGCCGGCCGGTTCCCCGGCGGTTTCATCAAGCGCGAAGGCCGTCCCACCGAAAAGGAGATTCTGACCAGCCGCCTGATTGACCGCCCGATCCGGCCGCTCTTCCCCGAAGGCTTCCAGCATGAAACCCAGATCATCGGCATGGTGCTGTCCGCCGATCCCGACCGCGACCCCGGCGTGCTCGCCATGATCGGCGCCGCCGCCTCGCTTGCCATGTCCGATATTCCGTTCCACCACGTGCTCGGCGCGGTACGCGTCGGTCTCGTCAATGGGCAGTTCATTCCCAACCCCAGCTACGATCAGGGCCGCGAGTCGAAGCTGAACATCGTGGTCGCCGGTACCGAGCAGGGCATCGTCATGGTGGAGGCGGGCGCTACGGGCGTCTCCGAAGAGGACGTCGTGCGCGCCATCGACTACGGGCACGAGTGCTGCAGGAAGATCATCGCCGGTATCCGCGAGCTGCAGGCAAAGGCCGGCCTCGCAAAGTGGGAATTCACCCCGCCGCCGCTCAACCAGGAGCTCTACGACAAGCTCGCCGCCGAGTACAGCGCTGACCTCAAGGATGCGCTGAATGCCGAGAAGCACGGCAAGCTCGCCAGCTACGCCAAAGTGGACGAGCTCAAGACGAAGGCGAAGGAAGGCCAGCCCGAGGAGCTGCATGCGGAAATCAGCAAGCTCTTCGACATGATCAAGGAGCGCATCTTCCGGGACGAGATGCTGGGGGAGCACCGCCGTCCCGATGGCCGCGCCTTCGATCAGATCCGTCCGATCAGCATCGAAGTGGGCCTCCTGCCGCGCACGCACGGCTCGGCGCTGTTCACCCGCGGCGAGACGCAGGCGCTGGTCACGGCGACTCTCGGCACGAAAGAAGACGTGCAGCGCATCGAGCTGCTCGATCCCACCGAGACCGAGAAACGGTTCATGCTGCACTACAACTTCCCACCCTTCAGTGTCGGCGAGGTTGGATTCATGCGCGGAGCCGGCCGGCGCGAGATCGGGCATGGCGCGCTCGCCGAGCGCGCGCTGCTCCCCGTCATTCCGGACGAGAATGCGTTCCCCTACACGCTGCGGGTGGTCAGCGACATTCTCGAATCGAATGGATCGAGTTCCATGGCTTCGGTGTGCGGCGCCACGCTGTCACTGATGGATGCAGGCGTGCCCATCACTTCGCCGGTTGCCGGTGTAGCCATGGGCCTGGTGATCGAAGGCGATCAGTACGCGGTGCTGACGGACATCGCAGGCGCCGAGGACCATTACGGCGACATGGATTTCAAGGTCGCCGGCACGCGTGACGGCATCACGGCGCTGCAGATGGATATCAAGGTGCTCAACGTCACCTCGGCCATCATGAAGGAAGCGCTCGAGCAGGCGCGCCGCGGACGCCTGTTCATCCTCGACAAGATGGTCGAGGTGATTGCCGAGCCCCGCAAGGATCTCTCGCAGTACGCTCCGCGCATCTTCACGATGCAGATCCCGCCCGACAAGATCCGCGATCTCATTGGACCGGGCGGCAAGGTCATCCGGGGCATCGTCGACTCGACTGGTTGCAAGATCGATGTCGAGGACGACGGCCGCGTGAACATCTTCGCGACCGACGGCGACTCCGCCCAGCGAGCGATGCAGATGATCAGCGACATCGTGGCGGTGGCCGAGGTCGGCAAGACCTATCTCGGCAAGGTAGTCCGCCTCGCCGACTTCGGAGCGTTCGTCGAGATCTTCCCGGGCACGGACGGTCTGCTGCACATCAGCGAGATCTCGGAAAACCGCGTGAAAGCGGTGCGGGACGAGCTGAAGGAAGGCGACCAGATCATGGTGAAGGTGCTGGCGCTCGAAGGCAACAAAATCAAGCTCAGCCGCAAGGCCGTGTTGCGCGAGCAGCGCGAGAAGCTGAAAGGCAACGGCGCGGGCGCGGACGAGCAGCCGGGCGACGAACAGCCCAGAGAGCACGCGCACCAGAGCTATGACCGGCCACGGGGCGAGCGCGGCGATCGTCCGCCGAGAGGCGATCGGGGCGGCTATCACCGCGGCGGCGGCCGGTATGGTGGCGGGGATCGCGGGCGCGATCGCGGCGGTGACCGCGGCCCGCGGGAGTAGGCTCGGTTCGACCCTCGCTCCCGCCGCCGGGCAGGAGCGAGGGATATGGAACTCCAGGTCTCCGGAACGTTCTGTTAACTACGTCTCGGGACGGTCAATATCTCATTCCTGGAAAACTTACGAGTGGCCATCGCGATTCAGCAAGCGGCCTTCGTCTTTCAGGTCCAAATCAGGTCCAGGAGGCTGCGGCCTCTGGTCGCGTCGTGGTAACGCAGGACGATGATTTTTCTCCGGTTGCACGCGAAGCGAATACCCCACACCGGTATCACGTACTACCATCAGTAATCGATATC
>DASSSG010000175.1:0-3250 GCA_035708545.1 Bryobacteraceae bacterium
GCTATGGCCGGCCGACCGCAATCATAGACGCTGCCGGTACGCGCGAGATCATCGACGCTCGGGTTGAGGGTGTGCTGGATGCGTGGAGGCGGATGGTTCAGGCCCGATTGCCGGTTGCAGCGCTGGGAAGTGTCCGCGAGAATCGCTGTACTCCGATGCTGCTTTGGGCCAGCGACGGAACCTGATACATTCACGCACAAAGCACGAACATGTTATAAAGCATACGTTCCGGCGCTGCGGCGCATGTGTCTTATGCCGGTTTTCTGTCCCGTTGCTCCCCAACACCCCCGATTCGAAACGCAGCGGTCGGAGCAATCCGAAGTTCGTCAGTGCACCGCTTGCTGACGCGCGCGGCTCAGTAACTCCTGCAAAATCAGCACCCGATTCGGAGCCGCGAGCCGTGAGGGAGCGGTTATGACGAACTTCGGCAATTACCGCCCGGAGGAGCGCGCGGTCGAGGTGACCATCAGCGTCTGCATACGGAACCGCAGCGCAGTGGTCGGCCGGGAATGGGGTGCCGGTGCGGCGATTCTGCTCAGCCGGCGCTGAGCATCATTCGTACTTCAACGCCGCCATCGGATCGATCCGGCTGGCGCGCCGTGCGGGCGCAAAAGCCGCGGTGATCGCCACAGTACCGAGCACCGTACCCGCGCCGATCAGCGTCGGTACGTCATAAGGTGTGACGCTGAACAGAAACGTGCGGAGAACGGAGCCGGCCGCCACTGACAGAGGAATACCTGCGAGTATTCCTCCCGCCAGCGGTCTGAGAGAGTCGCCGATCACCAGCCGCAGCACGGCCGCTCGTTGCGCTCCCAGTGCAAGCCGCACGCCAATCTCGCGCGTGCGCCGCGCGACAGAGTAAGCCAATGTGCCGTACAGACCCACAGCAGCCAGCAGCAGTGCAAGCCCTCCGAAACCGGATGCCAGGTAGAGCAGCAACCGCTCACGCGCAGTGGCCTGATCCACCTGCGCGCGCAGCGTCGTCACTCTGCGGATCATCAGATGCGGGCTCGCAGCCTGAATGGCGGCTCGCGTCTCGCGGACTGCCGCAGTGTCCGCGCCCGGCACAACCCGCAGGGAAACGGAGGTAATCTTGAACGGGGCCTGCGCGAGTGGTACCCACATCATCGGTTCTGTCTTTGCCTCGCGCACATCGTTGTATTTTGCGTCGCGCACGATCCCGACGATGGTGAACGGCCGGCGGTCATCGATGTAAGTCATGACGAAGCTGCGGCCGATGGCGTGCTGCCCGCCGCGGATTCGCTCGCGGGCGAATGCTTCATTGACGACAGCGACGCGCGTCGATCCCTCGCGGTCGGCGTCGGTGAAGCCCCGGCCGCGCACGATCTGCATGCCGACGGCTTCGAAATAACGCGATGAGATGTAATCGAGCAGAGTGAACCGGCGGTCCTCCGGATTTTGCACGTCGTAAAGATTGAGACCGACATAATTACGGCCGAACAGTCCCAGCCAGGAGAGACTCGCGGCGCGCACACCAGGGATGGCATTCAGACGCTGATCGAGCGCGCGGTACTGAGCCGCGCGCCGTGCTTTTTGCTCAGGCGTGTCCACCTCGCCAAAGCGAGCTGCTGGTTCCGTATCGCGGACATCCATCAGCACCACATTGCCTGCATTGAAGCCGGGATCAACGCCCATCACGCGCACCATCGTCCGGAGCAGCAGGCCGGCGGAGGTGACGAGCAACAGAGACAACGCGAGCTGCGCCGCCACCAGCGTTCGGGTGAGGCGCTGCGCGGTGCGGCTCGCAGTGGCGCGGCCTGCGCCTGCCATTCCGGTTTGCAGACCCGGTCCGCTCAAACGCAGCGCCGGCAGAATGCCCGCCAGCAGAGCCGCGGACATCGTTGCAGCCACAGCGACGGCCAGAACGCGAGCATCGGGCGTGGTGTCGAGCGCGAACAGACGCGACGGGTCTGCCACGGCTCTTCCGAGCGCCGGTGTGAACAGCAACGCAGCCGCAACGCCCAGGACTCCTCCGAGTCCCGCGAACACCGCTCCTTCAATCGCGAGCAGCCGGGCCAGGCGTGAACGCCCCGCGCCGAGCGCAGCCCGTGTCGCGAGCTCCGTCGTACGGCTCGCTCCGCGCGCCAGCAGCAGATTGGAAACGTTTACGCAGGCGATCAGGAGAACCACGCCGACGATGGCCAGCGCGAACGCCAGCGGCCGGCCAAAGTGGCGGCCGAGCGTGCCGAGCCCCTGCGCTCCGGGTGCAACCGCGATCCGGAAATCTTCCGGCTTCGGATCTGCTTGTCCGGGATGAGGCGACGGTTGCGGTGCGGCTGCCTGCAGGCGCCGGTACAGCGCCGTAAGCTCCGTCTCGGCTTGAGCGGCGGTAGTGTCGGGTCGCAGCCGGCCCATGACGCCCGAAAAGAAAGCCATACTGCGGCTGGCCAGTAACTTCGGATCGGTGAGCGGCCGCAACGGCAGCCACAGGTCCGGTGCGTACCCGGGGTCGTGCCCGCCGAATGCGGCAGAGGCGACACCCGCAATCGTGCATGCCTTCTCGCGAACGACGACCGGACGTCCCAGCACCTCCGGATCGCCGTGCAGCCTCGTCATCCAGAACGCATGACTTACGACGGCTGTGCAATTCGCGTCGGGAGCCTCATCGTCGGCGGGCGTGAGCAGGCGTCCCGCGGCCGGCGACACGCCCAGCACGTGGAAATAGTTCCCCGAAACGAGACTGCCACGCACATATTCAGGAGCCCGGCCATCGAGGGCAGCCTTCAGATAAGGCTCGTCGGAGACGGCGAACATGCCCGTGAGCGAGCGCTGCGTTCCGCGCAGCTCTTCGAACAGCGGATTGAACAGAACGAAGCGCTTGCCTCGAAGTTCCGGCCGAAGCAGTACCAGCCGCTCCGGTTCGGGAACCGCCAGCGGACGCAACAGAGCAGCATTGAGAACGCTGAAGACCGCCGTCGTCGCGCCGATCCCAAGCGCCAGCGACAGTACCGCCGTCAGCGTGAAACCCGGACTGTTGCGAGCCCCTCGCAAGGCGTAGCGGACGTCCTGTGCTGCCTGCTCGAACGTCGTCCACGTCCAAATCTCGCGTACGTCCTCCCGGATGCGTGTCGCGTTGCCGAGAGCCCGGCGGGCAGCGTAGCGTGCTTCTTCACGGGACAGCCCCGCCTCCTGTTGCTCTTCGGCTTCCAGTTCGAGATGGGAGCGCAGCTCTCGCTCGACGTCCCGTTCGCGCTCCCGCTGCCGCCACCACGTCACATCAACCCTCCTC
>DASSSG010000176.1:0-7088 GCA_035708545.1 Bryobacteraceae bacterium
GGATCATGTACTGCGGCTCCATGCGCAGCGAGCTGTAGGCCACATGCGACGCGGAGAATGTGACCGGATTGATGAAGTTTTCGATTTCGGCGCGTTTCGGCAGCATCACGCGGAAAGGAATCTGGTACGGTTTGACCGCAACCTGCATGTCTCCTTCGTTTTCGGCCATGCCGCGCGCATTTACGAAACGGCGGATGTTATGCGAGTCCGAGTTATAACTGCCCATGCCAATAACGTCGGGTTTCGTCAGCTCGGTCTGAAGGTCTTTCTGCGTGACGACGAAATCACCCACCATGCGCCGTGCCTCGCGCACATACAGCTGGTTGGGCCAGTGCTCCGTATCTTCGAATTCATCCCTGCAGAGACCCCATTCGTTCACTTCCTTCTGCAGATCTCCGGGGACGCGCGCATCATGCGCCAGGAAGTAGTAAAAGCCCTGAATGTATTCGATATGTTCCCGCCACAGCCGTGCTCGTTCGGCGTATGAGCCCTCGGGGTACCCGTAGTTCCTGCCGATATAGTCCGTCGAGAACGGGCCGTTGTTGTTGAAATCGGCCTTGCCGTTCGGGATGGGCGCGATCAGCGTCAGCTCGTGGAACACGGGCGAGCGGCCCCGGTTCTTCACGAAAGCTCCGAGATATCGAGCCAGCAGTTCGTAGCGCGCGGCATCATAATTTCGCGGGCGAGGCCACGGAACGCGGTTCGCCGCGACGTTCGTCGTAATGATGCGGAAGTTGTACGCCTGAATCCCCTTGTCAGCCGAACCTGGAGGCCCAGGCCGCTCCGCCGTCATTTCGGGCAGAGGCTTGCCGTTCTGATCCAGCGCAGGCACGTCGAAGAGAAACTGATGGTACGGCGTTTTCTCGCGCACTCCCGCGAGCGGCTCGCCGTATTGCGTCTGCGATTCGCGGCCGAACGTATGTGAAACCCTCGCCTGAGCCATCAGGTCGCCCTCGTACGAGCAGTCGGCGAATACTTTGCCGCGGAAGCGATCGCCGTTCTCAATCACGACTTCTGTTATGCGCTTGCCGTCCCGCGCAACGCCGTTCTTTTCCGTGAGGCGATGGTTGAACAGCACCGTCACCCCCGCGTCCGAGAGCATGCTCCGCATCACTCGTTCGCCAACCTTCGGTTCGTAAAACCACGCAACGGGATTCTTGAAACGTCGAATCTCGTACTCGTTGCCGGCGCGATAGTAGAACTCGAGCGCCAGGCCACCGATCACTTCGCGCGTGCCCGTATCGGTCCGGGATAAGCCGCCG
The DNA here is from genome assembly GCA_035708545.1 of Bryobacteraceae bacterium. Taxonomy (GTDB): domain Bacteria; phylum Acidobacteriota; class Terriglobia; order Bryobacterales; family Bryobacteraceae; genus DASSSG01. The sequence continues at coordinate 1,263 of DASSSG010000176.1, forward strand.
GTCGCCATGCCGCCGACATGCCGGCCCGGTTCGAGCAGCACCGTTTTCAGACCGTGTCGAGCACCCGCGACCGCGGTCATGACTCCGCCCGCCGTACCGCCGTAGACAACAAGATCGTATTCGTGCGTCGCCGCCGCCGACGCGAGAGCAAAAAGAAGAATGCCGCAAGTTGCTTTCATGGATCTCCAGTTGAACCTGTGCCGAATTCCCGGCGTTTCGCGCTGCCCGACGTCCAGATCGGTACCTCCGGCGCTGTTGTGGCGACCCGCCATCGGCCATTCACAAACGTTGATCAATTTTAATGATTTTGTCTAACCGGCTGCAAACTCGGTGCTTGCCTCCGCTCAGAGCGCCCGCGCGCCGCTCATCGAGATCTCCTTTCTTGCACCCGCCGCAGTAATTTCAAAACGAAAGATAGTGCGCCGGAACAGCCGGTGACGAAGGCGTTTCACACGCCATCTCGTCGCCGGCTTTTTTGTTTCCGGACACACAAAAGGAGAAACCTCACATGGCAACTGCTGCCCAGATCATCGCCAATCAGCTCAATGCACAGCACTCTACGGGCCCGCGTACCGAGGCCGGTAAACAAGCCGTCAGCCGTAATGCCCTGGCACACGGGCTCGCGGCAAAAAAGTTCTTTGTCTCGGAAGCCGACAAAGCCGTCTTTGCCGAATTCCGCGAAGCTCTCGCCGAACACTATCACCCCGCTACCGATCACGAGCACGCCCTCCTCGAAGAACTCGCCGAAACCAAATGGCGCTGCCGCACCGCACGCATCATGGAATCGTCTTTCTTCGAAATAGTCATCAAACAGCAGTGCGAGGCCGACCCGTCCCTCAGCCGAGAGCACGCCCTCGCTCGCGTGTTCGTCGATGAGGCCCTGCAAAAGCGCATGCGGCTCATCATGCGCTACCTCGCGGCCGCGGAGCGTTCGGCCGACAAAGCGCGCATCGAACTCGAGCGCGTCATTGTTCTGCGCCTCCGAGAGGAACAGACGCGAGCTGAGTTGGAGGCCATGATGGCCATGCGCGCACCCGCAATCGCAACTCCGAGTCAACAGCCGCCCACCCACGAACCGGCGAATCGGGTTTGTTCTGCACCGCCGCAAAGGCGCTGACCCGAGCGCATACGCAACCCTGGTTCGCAGCTGCGCGAATGGCAGCAGGAAGGCGCCCCGTCCGGCTGATCCTTCCACAGGTCTTCGACAACCGAATATCCGCTCCCGGGCCCCTCGGGCCCTCGCCGCCTTATTTGCGCAAACATTCTCTTGTGGTAATGTAGTGCCGTGCAGGGCAAAGGAATGGCGAAGACACCGGCGCTCGGGTTCCCCGAATTCGCTGAAGAACAGCAACTAATCCACCGGCCGGACATTGAGGCCGCGGTGCTCGGTTTTCGCGACCGCATGGACGGGGCTGAATCGCCGGTTCGCGCTCTGCGCCACCAGCCCGCCCGCTCGCCACAGTATGCACCGATGCCCGTCGAAATCGCGATTCCCTTGCGGGATGCGCTCGCCGGCCGCGGCATCACCCAGCTCTATTCGCATCAGGCCGAGGCTTTCATGCATGCGCAGAACGGGCGCAATCTCGTTGTCGTTACGCCCACGGCAAGCGGTAAAACGCTCTGCTACAACCTGCCGGTGCTCAATCGAATGTTCGCCGAGCCGGACGCGCGCGCCATCTACCTGTTCCCGACCAAGGCTCTCGCCGAGGATCAGTTGCACGAACTGCAGTGTGCGCTCGAGGCGGCCGGTTCGGAGTTGAAGGCGTTCACGTATGACGGCGACACTCCACAGGATGCCCGGCGCGCGATTCGCGAGCGCGCGAATCTCATTCTCACCAATCCCGACATGCTGCACAGCGGCATCCTCCCGCACCACACGAAATGGGCGAAGGCGTCCGAGAAGCTCCGGTATATCATCATCGACGAGCTGCATTACTATCGCGGCGTCCTCGGCAGCCATCTCGCGAACGTCATTCGCCGGCTCCGGCGCATCTGTGATTTCTATGGTTCCCGGCCTCAGTTCATCTGTTCGTCCGCGACCATCGCCAACCCGCGCGAACTCGCCGAGGCGCTTACCGGCGAAGCTTTCGAGCTGGTTGATAACAACGGCGCGCCCAGCGGTGAGAAATACTTCGTGTTCTACAACCCGCCGGTCGTGAATCGGCAGCTCGGTATCCGGCGCAGCTATCTGCAGGAGTCGCGCCGGGTTGCGCTCGAATTCATCGATCGCGGGCAGCAGACGCTTGTCTTCGCGAATAACAGGCTCGCCACCGAAGTCCTCGTGACATATCTGAAGCAGGCGTGCGAACGCAGGCCGATGGCAGCCGGCGGCGTACGCGGCTATCGGGGCGGATACCTGCCGAAGGAGCGGCGCGAAATCGAGCGCCGGCTGCGATCGGGAGATATCAGGGCCGTGGTGGCGACCAATGCCCTCGAGCTGGGAATCGATATCGGATCGCTCGATGCCATCGTCATGGCCGGTTACCCCGGCACGATTGCGTCAACGCTGCAGCGCGCCGGGCGTGCGGGCCGGCGGCAGGCTGCATCGATCGCGGTGCTCGTCGCCTCGAGCGCGCCGGTCGATCAGTACATCGTCGAGAATCCCGACTACTTCTTCGGCCGCGCGCCCGAGCACGCCTGCATCAATCCCGATAATCTTGAAATCGCGCTCAATCATCTGCGCTGTGCGGCCTTCGAGCTGCCCATCCGCGACGGCGAGAAGTTCGGGCCGCATGACACCGCCGACATGTGCCGCTTCCTCGAGGAAACCGGCGTGCTGCATTACTCCGGGGGTGCATGGCACTGGACGAGCGATACGTATCCTGCCGACGCCGTGAGTCTCCGCAGCGTAACCAGCGACAACTTCGTTGTGGTTGACATCACCGGCGAGCCCAGGGTGATTGCCGACGTCAGCTTCCCGGCCGCGCTGGCAACGCTGCACGAAAAGGCGATTTACCTGCACGACGCGCGCCAGTACCAGATAGAGCGGTTCGACTATGAGGGCCGCAAAGCATACGTTCGCCGCGTGGACGCCGACTATTTCACCGATGCGATCGACTATACGCAGGTGAAGGTCCTCGTGGAGGACGACAGCCGGCAGGTGAACGGCGCTCATGCGGCCCACGGCGATGTGCGCGTGAACACTCAGGTCGTCGGATGGAAGAAGATCCGCTTCTGGACGCTCGAGAACGTCGGTTCCGGCCGCCTCTCGCTGCCCGAGCAGGAGATGCACACCACGTCGTTCTGGCTGCACTTTCCCTCGGCGTTCCTGGCGCGATTCGCGGACGTGTCTCCAACCGAGAAACAGGCCGGCCTCGTCGCACTCGGCAATGCTATGCGTGCCGTCGCCGCGCTGCTGCTGATGTGCGACCCGAGGGATCTCGGAGTCGCCATGACCGAGGGCTCCGGCGCGGGAATGACGGTCTTCGAGCCCAACCTGTACCTGTACGACAATTACTCGGGCGGCGTGGGTCTGAGCGCGCCGCTGTTCCGCCTGACCCGGCGTCTCCTCGAGAACACGGCGTCGCTGATCGCCCACTGCGGCTGTGATGCCGGCTGTCCGAGCTGCGTCGGTCCCATAGGTGAGGTCGGCGAGCGCGGTAAAGAGATCGCCGGCCGAATTCTGCACGAGCTTCTCGGGCAGCCGTGAAAAAAAGCGATGGATTGCTTCCGAAAATCGGTAAGATAGTGGTTGCCGCGTCTCCTGCGGCTCGCGTGTCTCCAACAGCAGCCAGTGTTATGGACGGTTATCGATGGCGCCCGACCAGGTTCTCTTCTGCACAGAGCTTGTCGGCCTCAGTGTCTTCGATACCCGGGAGCGCCGCATTGGCCGTATTAAAGACGCCGCGCTCGTCCCGCTGATCGATCCCCGCCGCGTAGACCGCTTCCTCATCGGCGGCGGCTGGAGCTGGCTTACCATCCGGTACGACCAGGTCCGGTCCATCTCGCTTGACGGCATCTTCCTGAGTGACGAGCAGCTCACTCCCTATCACTCCGACGAGTACATGCTGCGCATCGTCCGCGACCTGCTCGATCAGCAGATCATCGACGCGCAGGGCAGAAAGGTCGTGCGAGTCACGGATGTGACCTTCGCAATCCGTCACGAAGAGGGCGGCGACACTCTGTGCGTGCTCGAGGTCGACATCGGAATGCGCAGCATCGTGCGGCGGCTTGCGCAGGGCGTGGTGCCGTCGTCAGTCATGCGGCGGCTGCAGGGCCCGATCCCGCCCAACTCGATCCCGTGGGAGTTCGTCAACATTCTGGAGCCGGATGCACAACGCCGCCTCCGCCTGAACATCTCGAACGAAGCCCTCGAGAAAATGCACCCCGCCGACCTCGCCGATATCGTCGAAGAGCTCGCTCCCGAGGATCGCGAGGCGATCATGGAGACCATCGATACGGAAGCCGCCGCCGAAGCACTCTCGGAGATGGACCCCGGCATCCAGGCGAGCATTCTCGAGGCCATGGAGCCCGAGAAGGCGGCCGACATCATCGAGGAGATGGCTCCAGACGAAGCGGCCCACGTATTGGCCGAGCTCGCCGAAGAAACCTCGAGCGAAATTCTCGAGGAGATGGAGCCCGAACAGCGCACCGATGTGCGCGAGATCATCGACTACGAGGAGGACACCGCGGGCTTTCTGATGAATACCGAGTTCGTCGCCCTTCGCGAGGAGGCGACGGTGGCGGACGCGCTTGACGCGCTGCGCTCGAGCGAGGAGCTGCTCGAAACTCTCAACACCATATTCCTGGTCGATGCGCATGAGCGGTTGGTCGCCTCCGTGCCGATCGCGCGGCTGTTTCTCGCTTCTGGCCAGCGTCCTCTGCGGGAGCTCGCGCATGAAAACCTGATCAAAGTCTCGGCGCTGGAAAAGCAGGATCGCGTCGGCGAGCTCTTCGACAAATACAATGTGCTCACGCTCGCCGTGGTCGACGAGGCGGATCGCCTGACCGGCGTCATCACGGCCGACGATGTCATCTCGCTCCTGAGGTCCAGGTAGCGGGATGCTGCGGCGATTCCGCCAGCACATCGCCGTCTTCTTTTCGGTCCTCGGTCCCGGCTTCATCACCGCCATGGTCGACAATGACGCCGGCGGCATCTTCACCTATTCGCAGGCCGGCGCGAAGTACGGGTACCTGCCGTTGTGGACGCTGCTGCCCATCACGGTGCTGCTGATCGTCGCGCAGGAGATGTGCTCGCGCATGGGAGCGGTGACGGGCAAAGGATTGTCAGATCTTATCCGCGAGGAATTCGGGCTGCGTACAACGTTCTTCATGATGGCGGCCCTCGTGATAGTCAATCTGACCAACGTCGCAGCGAACTTCGCGGGAATCGCCGAATCGCTCGGCCTGTTTGGCGTCAGCAAATATACGTCTGTGCCCCTTATGGCGGCGGCCGTCTGGCTGCTGATTGTCAAAGGTACGTATGAGCGTGTTGAAAAGGTCTTTCTGTTCGCGACCCTCGTGTACGCCTGCTATATCGTTTCCGGCGTACTCGTGAAGCCCGACTGGAAAGAAGCCGCGATCTACAGCGTCCGCCCCGTACTGCTGCTCGATCCGGGCTACATCAGCATGCTGATCGCGATGGTCGGCACCTCGGTCGCCCCGTGGATGCAGTTCTACCTCCAGGCTGCGGTGGTCGAGAAGGGCATCACCGCGCGCGAGTACGCGGAATCCCGCGTCGAAGTCATTGTCGGCTGTATCGTCATGACGGTTGTCGCCTTCTTCATCATCGTGGCCTGCGCCGGTGCCATCTGGGCAAACGGCCCCCGCGATATTCCGAACTCGGCCGTCGCAGCGCTGGCGCTGCGGCCGTTCGGGCCTTACGCT